>JAGKVE010000095.1 GCA_021152555.1 Bacteroidia bacterium
GGTCATGGGCGTGGCTACCAATATCAGTATCAAAAGAAAGCGTTTCATTGGGCTAATAGCTCACGCACTTTGAGGTTAATAGCTTTGCCCTCCGCCTTGCCGGCGAGTTGCTTGGTAGCCACGCCCATGACCTTGCCCATGTCCTGCGGATCGGTGGCACCCACCTGGGCGATAATCTCTTTGAGCACAGCAGTCAACTCTTCCTCGCTCAGCATAGCCGGCAGGTAGCGCTCAATGATCTTGCATTGCGCCAGTTCGTCTTCCGCCAGTTCGGGACGGTTAGCGTCGATATACATCTGCGCCGACTCTTTGCGTTGCTTCACCATCTTCTGAAGGATCTGCAGTGCTTTGTCGTCATGCAGTTCGCCGTCACCGCCTTTGGCGGTCTTGGCTTCCAGAAACTCTTTCTTGATTCCGCGCAGCGCATCCAACGCCACTTTATCTTTCGCGAGCATCGCTTTCTTGATGTCCTCGCTTACTTGGTCAAATAAACTCATAATAGAAAATCCCCTCCTCCCTCCCTTGAGGGGAGGGCCGGGGAGAGGTTATTAAATAAACAACAGTTGTACGATAATATAAACCGGCAGGAGGATGATGAGCGAGAATTTGATCATATAGCCGAAGAAGGACGGCATCTTGATTCCGCTTTCCTCTGCGATGGCTTTTACCATGAAGTTAGGTCCGTTGCCGATATAGGTCAGCGAGCCGAACATCACAGCCGCAATGGAGATAGCTTTGAGCAGTATCTCAGGAACACCGGCTACGAAAGGTGTACCTTCGAACATGCCTGTTACGACACCGGCTTGAGCGGCAGCCAGCGACTCCGGCAGACCGGAAGCTACGCCGTGGAAGGCAACGGCAGTAGGTGTGTTATCGAGGAACGCGGAGAGCGCACCGGTCGAGTAATAGAACTGCCATGCGTGGGTGAAACCGAGGTCGGCTGCGTGTGCCTTCAGATAGGCGAGGGCTGGGGTCATAGTGGTGAAGATGCCCAAGAAGAGCACGGCCACCTCTACTATCGGAGTCCAGCTGAACTTGTTGTCGCCGAAACGCACTTCTTTCTTGGTCGTATAGAGCGAGAGACCTGTGAGCGACAGCAATACTATTTCACGCAGGTACTTGAGCCACAGCGGAGCGTCCGCTTCACCCATCTGCTTGATGGTTCCTTCGTTCACAAAAGCCACTGCCAGCACTACGCCTAACAGATAAACGAAATTGATAGTACCTTTCATCACCATCGGAGTAGCCTCACGTGCGTCAGCGGAGAGGGATGTCCAGTGCTCTTTCTTATAATAATAAGTGTCCAGCGCGAAATAGATGCCGAGGAGCAGCAGTCCCGTAACAGCCCATTCGGGCGCAAGGTGCATGAACCATGAGAAGTGTGCGCCGCGGAGGAAGAGCATGAACAAGGGTGGGTCGCCCAGCGGTGTCAGCAGACCGCCGCAGTTGGCTACCAGAGCGATGAAGAAAAGGATGGTGTGAACCTTGTATTCACGCTGTTTGTTGGTCTCGATGAGGGGACGGATGAGCAGCATAGCGGCGCCCGTCGTACCCATGAGAGAGGCTAATATCCAACCCAAGCCCAAGAAACCGGTGTTGACCCAGGGCTTGGCTTTCAGGTCACCCGAGAAATGGATACCGCCTGTGATGACAAACAACGCCAGCAGCAGGATGATGAACGGCACGTAGTCGAAGAAGATCTGGTGCTCCAACTCGTGCATCATTCCGCCCATGATCAGGCATACCGCTACGGGCACGCCGAGGAAGAGGGAAACAATGAGTTTGTTGGTGTTCTTCTCCCACCAGTGTTCAGCTACCAGCGGACCGATAGCAATCATCAGAAGCATGAGTCCGAACGGAATCAGCGACCATGCTGAATGTACAAATTGTTCCATAGTCTATTATTTTTTAGTCAAAAGTCGAAAGGTATTCGTTCTTTCTTTGAAAGCTGCAGTCTTCTGTAAAATGCGAATGCAAAGTTACAACAATTTTTTGATATTCGCAAACAAAAGCGTGTTTTTCCACCTAAAATGTCAATTTGTCCCGTTCGGTTTTGTTCACGCACAGGATATAGGCAGGGTTTCTCCCGGGCGATATGGATTTATGCGTCGGCAAATATTTTGCCGTCCTGGAGGGTAACGTGCAGGGGGGTATATTCGCTATGGAAATCATGCTCCAAACGGTCTAAATAGCGCCGGCTCTCCCAAAGGCACATTGGCAGATCGTGCAGCAGATAGTTGCCGCAGGTTTCCGGAGTGGTGGCCGGTACTTCGGTTTGCATGAGCACCCACCGCAGGCACTCGATGGTCAGACTGCGCATGTCCTGTACGCTGTAATTGCCGGTCATGACGATATACATTCCTGTCAGGCATCCCATCGGTCCGACATATACCACATCGTCTTTGGCTTTGCTGTTGCGGAACCATGTAGCCATGAGGTGCTCCAGACTGTGCATCGCTGCAGGAGCCACTGCCGGTTCTTTGTTCGGTTCGGTGATCCGAAGATCAAAAGTAGTGAACCCTTTGTCCTTTCGGGAGACATAAATCCCGGGTTTGAGCCGGGTGTGGTCAATGGTAAAACTTTGTATGACTTCCATAATGATTGTATTTGCAGGTGCGAAGAGCGCCTAAAAAGAAAAATCTGTTTTTTGGACGTTTTCGCCATAGATGGTCTTGAAATCGTCCTTCATGGAGACGACGATATAGCCGCTTTCGCGCCACTGGTTGGCGAGTTTGAGCGCTTTCTCAAAGTCTTCATAATTATGATATGCTTTTACAAATCCACTGCAAATTTACTGCTTTTTTTTGAATTATGCAAGAGAGAGAGGTTTTTTGTGCCCAATGTTTTGCGTTTTGCGGCTACTTGGCTTCCGTTCAGCCTCTGTTTTGTAGTCCTTTAGCATTCATTCTCATTCGCATCTCATTCGCATTACGGACGTCATAATAGGGTGTCTTCTTCGTCCTTTCAACGCCGTGACCATCACGGGACCATATTCCGAGATAAACCCAAGAACAATTAAATGCCAGCCCTGCCTTGCCTTAAAAATATATAATTAATTTTTTGTTTTGTCCTGTCTGTCCGTCCGTCCTGTCCTTCCCTAATATGACTACAGACATGGCTATTCTTTTATTTTATTATTTATTATAAGTGCCCGATTTTCGCACGAAAGTAAACGGATTCCGTACAATTGTGCACAAAATCCGTACATGCTATCCGAAATCCGTGCATCACACATACCTAAAATGGCACTCCAACAGGCTTCTCCTCTGATTTTCTGTCCGGATTTCGGTCAATGGGCTTTTCTTCAGGAGTTCCGGGAGCCGAATCTCGGTTTATTGTGCTGGTAATAAAGCCGTTATAGAGATGGATGAAACCTTTCTGTTCTAATCGATTAACGATATCATTCATCGTGGAAGGGCTGGTGTGTAACACTTTTGCCAACCTGCGGATGGATCCATGCCATCCTTTCTTTCCTAACTCTTCCGACCGCGTCAGACCATGGATATAGGCATATACAGCCGCATCGCCCAGCGGAAGTTGCATGTCCTCCAGCATCCATGATTGTATAATGAAATAAAAACTTTTCCCTGCCATAACTCGTTTTTTTGCGTCTGCAAAGATACTACAAATTTTGCACATACACAAACGTTCGGGCATTTTTTTTGAAAAATAAAATGAAATTTTATCTGTTTAGCACAG
>JAGKVE010000008.1 GCA_021152555.1 Bacteroidia bacterium
TTATCCTCGTAAACTACTTATCGCTGCCCTAAAAAAAGCGCTCAATGCACGCTCCATTAAGATAGTGCATTGGGATAAGTCTGACATCTATGGCCATGTGGACGGGATGATGGCGATAGCTGACGATGGCTCGCTTATTACCGACCTTAGTTGGGAATACCTCAATTTCCTCCGCGTGGGAAATAAGATCTTCATGGCGCAACTCGGTAAACCGTCTGACGCGCCAGCAGTCAAACGCATTCAGGAGGCATTCCCGGACTGTGAGGTTTATCCTATTAAATACGCACAGTCGCTCACGCGACTTGGGGGAGGTATTCACTGCGCAACTTGGAACACCTTGGAACACGGTCATCAAAATGCAAAGTATTTTAAACCTTCCAAGCGACATCCGTTCAATCCTTTTGATGACGATGCATTCACGGAAGAACGGTTGCGCGCAGTCCTGGAGCACGAATTGAAACGTGAGCTCTTAGAAGATGAGTGGCAGTCAATCAATAAACCTTTCTACATGTATTGGAATGATTTATATCTCATGGAAAGAAGCTTCTCTCCCAATGACATGTTTGAAGCGATAAAGAAAAATCTGAAATTAAAGAATAGTCCTTATTTTCAAACGGACAAGGAGTTGACTAATGTTGTAGATATTCTTACAACATATATGATGCATGTGCCAAAACTCATTCTTCCGAAGAATACAGAATATAATCCGAAAAAGGTAAATATCCCGGCGAGAGTTATGCTATTACATTTTAAAGACACCGTTGCAAACCTCACTTCTTTTAAAATTGAGTATGAGCATCTTTTGAAAGGTGTAAAAGATGAATTGGAGTTTACAAAACAGGTCGAGAAAGAAGCTGAAGAAGCAGAAGAACGCAAGGATGGAACGATTTATATTCTCAATTATCGGAAATTCGATAAGCGGCGTATTAGTCCGTATCGCTACACTATAATCTTCAGTGCTACTTGGAGAAAACACATTCGGATTATCGTTTATGATGATTCTCCATTAGAGTACTTTCCGCTTGCTGACTATTTAGAAATGCTTGCCTCAAAAATCAACTTCTATGAAAACTATCGTGAGGGCGACTGTAATTTCAATGAAAAACCCGATTCAGAAGGAGATGCATCCGATTTACCCTTTTAGTCTCAAGCCCGAGTACGTCGATGAAATGACTGTCGATGCAGAAACCGAGACCAAACACAAAGCCGGTTGTGTTTGGAAACTGCTTGGCTCTCGCTATACTCAGTCCCAATTGGAAAGATATTGTACTCTATACGGTGTTACTACCGAGCAGGCTCTGCAATGGAAGAGGTATTGGATGTAATTGTACCATCTCTGATAGTGTCGCGAGAGTGGCTTGAGAGTGCTGTAATATTAAGCGGCGTTCTATTCCTTATTCTTAACAATCGTATTCCTTTCGACATCGGTCCAAGATCGTTCCAAATAGCAGACCTTACGCGTATGTTACGCGGAGGTTAGAGGGATGTTGGTATAATGACCCAATCTTAATAATCGTACATTTTTCGGGGTGGAAATAGCCTCTTTTTGTCTCGCTCATCGCTCGGTCATCGCTTGGTCATAGCTCGGTTGCGTCTCTTGTTTGTCCGAATCTTAATAATCGGCAATAACGGGGCATCAGGCAAACTTTTCTGCATTTTGGACTTGCATATGTCAGAAAAAAGCAGTAATTTTGCAGTCGCAAACGCGAACTTAGGATACCAAGCAGAACATTTTAACACCATAACAATATGAACATTCTTGTTCTTCAGGGCTCGCCGAGAGCCAAAGGTAACACAGCCTGGATGGCGGAAGAGTACAAGAACGCAGCAGAGGCTGCAGGTCACAAAGTAACCATCGTCAATGTGGGACACAAGCACATCGCCGGCTGTCTGGCATGCGAATACTGCCACGGCAAGGGCAACGGCGCGTGCATCCAGAAAGACGACATGCAGGAGCTCTATCCGCTCATGGCGGAGGCGGAAGTGCTGGTCCTCGCTGCACCGATCTATTATTTCACGCTCTGCGCACAGATCCAGGCTGCTATCCAGCGTATGTACTGCGTCAATGCACCGGCTAAGGTAAAGAAGATGGCACTTCTCGTTTCATCTTATTCGCCGAACGTCTATGACGGAGCCAAAGCTGAGTTCCGCGACATCTGCAACTACTGGCACGCAGAGAACACGGGCGTCGTAACCGCCAAGATTGACGAGCAGAAGACTGACGCTACCAAACAGAAAATCGTTGAGCTGGTTGCCAAACTATGAGAACATTCATACCCCTTGCACTCGCGGCTGTACTCTTTGCCGCCTGTGCGAATACAAATAGAGAAATGGTAAATGCAAATGATTCGTGGGACAAAGTGTTTCCGCTAAGCGAGAAAGTCTCTCACAAAAAGGTAAGTTTCCCAACCCAGTACGGCATCACGCTTGTTGCGGATTTATACATACCGAAGTCTGTCAGTCCGCAGGACGGTCTGTCAGCAGAGCGGTCTGTCAGTGAAACGGTCTGTCAGCGTAGCGGTCTTCCGGCTATCGCCGTCTCTGGTCCTTTCGGTGCGACCAAAGAGCAGTCGTCCGGTCTGTATGCCATGAAGATGGCGGAGCGCGGATTTATTGCGCTGGCTTTTGATCCTTCCTTCACGGGCGAGAGTTCGGGCGAACCCCGTAGAACGGCTTCGCCGGACATCAACACCGAGGATTTCATGGCGGCGGTGGACTACTTGAGCAAGTTGCCCGAAGTGGACGTCGAGCGTATCGGTGTCATCGGTATCTGCGGTTGGGGCGGCATCGCCCTCAACGCCGCGGCTGCCGATCCGCGTATCAAGGCGACGGTGGCTTCTACGATGTACGACATGACCCGCGTCAGCGGTAACGGTTATTTCGATTCCGCCGACTCCGAAGAGGCGCGTCACGAAGCGCGTGTGGCACTCGCATCACAGCGTTTGGCGGACCCGGCGGCGATGGCAGGCGGTGTCGTTGACCCGCTGCCGGACGATGCACCGCAGTTCGTCAAGGACTACCACGATTACTACAAGACCGTCCGCGGTTACCACGTCCGTTCCGGCAACTCCAACGACGGCTGGCGTGTCATCGGCACGCAGGCGTACGCCAACACCCGGTTCCTCTATTACATCAACGAGATCCGTTCGGCGGTACTCGTCATGCACGGCGAGAAAGCCCACAGCCGTTATTTCGGCGAAGCGGCATACCATTACATGGTGGATGGCAAAGCGGAGGGGTACAAGACTGTCGTGGCTCCTAATCCGTGCCCGCAGAACAAAGAACTGCTCATCATCCCTGGTGCCTCGCATTGCGACCTCTATGACGGCGGTTTCACAGGCCCTGCCGGAACCGGCGAATCCAAGAACCTCATCCCGTGGGACCGGTTAGCCGCGTTCTTTACCATGTATCTGAAATAATATGTTTGCTATCCGCCGCGCGGATAGGCTAAACGGAAGTTTGATAAATTTGGCGTTTCTATAAGGGAAAAAGCGCCAAATTTTTCGAATTTACTGTCAAAGACTAAAAAAACACATTGCTGAGTTGTCCAAGTCGTGGATTTTGCGTACTTTTGCATCGTATTTAATAAGGTTATTAAACAACCATGCAAATCAAAGAACTCATACAGGAAACACATTTTGAGCAGCGGGATGAGGTATGCCCGGGGTGCGCAAACAAATGTCAGGTGCGGTGCTATACGTTTGCCAACGGGCGGACGTATTTCTCGGGCAACAACTGCGAGAAAGTGTATTCGAACAGAGCGGAGGGCGAGAAGCAGGGCGTGAATATGTTCGAGGAGAAATACAAAATGCTCTTCAGCCACCATACCTCGCCCCAACCCTCTCCCAAGGAGAGGGGGCTTCTCCCCTTAGGGGAGACGGGAGAGAGGTGTATCGGTATACCGCGCGGTTTGGGCATGTACGAGGATTACCCGTTCTGGCGGACGTTTTTCAATTGCTGCGGAATACGGACCGTGCTGAGCGGCGTGAGCACCAACAGGCTCTACGAGAAAGGAGTGCGGACCATCGTGGCGGACAATATATGCTTTCCTGCCAAGTTGATGCACGGACATGTGATGGACCTGATACAGAAAGGCGTGGACCGGATTTTCTATCCGTGGGTGGTGTATGAGCGCAAGGAGGACGAGGGGGCGAAGAACTCGTTCAACTGCCCGATCGTGAGCGGCTACTCGGATGTGCTGAAGAGTTCCATCCGTCCGGAAGAGAAATACGGTATTCCGCTGGACGCACCGACTATCTCGTTCAAGGACGAGGAACTGCTGCGGAGTTCGCTCGTGGAGTATATGAATGGCATGAATATCCCTGCCAATATTGTACAAGCGGCGGTGACGCAGGCTATAGAGGCGCAGAAAGAGTATCTGGACAGTCTGGAGAGGCGTGACTTGGCGGTGCTGGAGGCGGCAAAGAAAGAAGGGCGGATGGTTATTCTGTTGGCTGCGCGGCCTTACCATATCGACCCGCTTATCCAGCACAAGATAGCCGACGCCATAGCTGCGATGGGCATTGATGTGGTGACAGAGAATATCGCTACGCATGCCGGGCAGGGTGTTTATGGCGAGATTAACGCATTGTGCCAGTGGGCGTACCCGAACAGGATTTTCAAGGCAGCGCATTTTGTGGGCAACAGCGATTACAAGGGCTTGCACATGGTGCAACTGACTTCTTTCGGCTGCGGACCCGACGCGTTTATATTGGACGAGGTAAGAGGAATATTAGGGCGCTACGGCAAGAACCTGACCGTGCTGAAGATAGACGATGTGAACAATATCGGGTCGCTGAGGCTGAGAGTGCGGTCATTAGTAGAAAGTACGAAAGACGGAAGTACGATGTACGAAGGAAGTACGAAGGAGGTTAAAAGTACGAAGCCGTGGACGACGAAGCCCTTTGAGGTAGAGGACAAGGAGCGGGTGATATTGGCGCCGTATTTTGCGGAAGGGTACAATGAGTTTCTGCCGACTATTTTCAAGTTGGCGGGCTATAAGATGGTGCCGCTGCCGATGGGTACGCAGGCGGACGCCGAGGAAGGTCTGCGCGTGGCGAACAACGATATTTGCTATCCGGCAACAATCGTAGTGGGAAGCATTGTGCGTGCGTTGAAGTCGGGCAAATACGATCTGAACAAGACGGCTGTTGCTATTACGCAGACAGGCGGGCAGTGCCGCGCAAGCAATTATTATTCGCTTATCAAGAACGCACTCGTGGCGGCAGGCATGAGCCAAGTGCCGGTCATCTCCGTGGCTATCGGTACCGACCAGAAAAACAACCAGCCGGGATTCCAGATAGAGTGGAGTAAGTTGATCCGACCTACATTGGAAGCATTGTTCTTTGCCGACGCACTCGCCAAACTCTATTATCCGGCTGCAGCCCGTCCTATAAGTCCAACAGCAAAGCGGTCTTACAGTGAAACGGTCTTGCAGCGAAGCGGTCATACAGCCGAAGGCGGTCCTACTGCAAAGCAGTTGTATGATTATTATTTGGAGGCAGTGCAGCCGCTGTTGGAGAGACGGGATTACAGAGGAATGCGGCGGATGATGGCGCAGGCAGTGAAGGATTTTGATGCTATTTGTGACCATACGAAAGAGGTGACGCAGGTCGGTGTGGTAGGTGAGATTTACGTCAAATACAACTCTTTCAGCAACAAGGAGGTCATCAAATGGCTGATAGCGCACGGCGTGGAAGTGGTGCCGCCGGCTATTACGGGGTTCTTCTCGACCTCTGTTCCCAATGCGTTCATTTTCAAGGACCAGCACATCCGTCTGGACGGTTTGAAACCCTGGCAGGCATGGCTTGTAAATAAAGTGCTGAGGCACTACGCGCATGTGTATGACAAGATATGCAAGCCGTTCCCGTACTACAGGCCGTTCTCGGATATCATGGATGTATGGCGTGCGAGCCGGAAAGTAATCAATTCGGCGGCGGATTTCGGCGAGGGATGGTTCCTGCCGGGCGAGATATGCGAGTTAGCCGAAAGCGGCGTGAAGAAAGTGGTGTCGCTGCAGCCGTTTGGTTGCATCGCCAACCATATCATCAGCAAAGGTATCGAGCGGCGGTACAAGGATCTGTATCCTGATTTGTCGCTGCTGTTCCTCGATTTCGATGCCGGCACAAGCGAAGCCAATGTAGCCAACAGACTGCACTTTATGTTGGAAAATTAAGGATATATTTGCAAATATCAATTTTTTGTTGTAATTTTGCAGCCGAAATGACTAAATGGCTGCCCAATGAACATGAATGACCAACACATGGAGACACGCATACGCGAGGTGGCGCAAGAGTTGTTTTTTAAGCAAGGTTATGCAGCTACGTCCACCACTCAAATTGCGCGTGAGGTAGGCTGTACTCAGGCGTTAGTACACTATTATTACCGGACAAAGGAGAACCTTTTCCGTCAGATTTTTCTGGAGCAGGTTGAGGCGGCACTAAATGTGGTGGGACGTTCGCTGGCGAGTGAAATGTCATTTGATGATTTCATCCGTTCGGCGATTTCCATGTATTTTGATGCGCTGATACAAAATCCCCGTTTGCCGTATTTTGTATTGGAAGAGTTGGCAAATAATCCCGAACGGCGCAAATACCTGCGTGAGCATTTTGTAAAGAAACCGTCTTATGTGCTGCTATACATGCAATTAGAAGGTCGTGTGAAGGCGGAGCAGCAGGCAGGTCGGTTAGCCAAAGTAGAACCGTTCGATATTATGATGTCTGTAGCGTCACTGACCGTATTCACGTTTATTTCACTGCCGATGTATCAGGACCTGCTGTCCCGCACAGATGACCAAGTGAGAGAATTTGTAGAGCATCGAAAAGCAGAGATAACGCGTTTGGTGTTGCAAGGGTTGAGACCGTAGAGAATGAATTTTGATTATCTCTCGATATTGACTCGATATTGACTCGATAACGACTCGATAACGACTCGATAACGACTCGATATTGACTCGGGTACAATCCAATACATAAAAAGTACGATTTGCATTCGATAAACCCCGATTGTTAAATGCTAAAAAATAAAAGTTATGCTAAAAGATTTGCTTAAAGTGACCGCAGTGTTTGCGGCCGGCGCAGCAGTAGGTGCTGCAGTGGCTGTTTTACTGACTCCGAAGACAGGAGAAGAAATGCGTGAACAACTCAAAGACTTGGCGGAAGATGCCAAGAAACGCGCCCAGGACTACTATGCGCAAGTAAAGGACGAAATAACCGAAAGTCAGAAATCCAAGGCGGAAAGACCAAAATCGAACGCCAAGAGTCAGAAACCGAAAAAAGTAGCAAGCGAACAGAAGGAGGCATAATATGGAAAAAGAGATGTTGGAACAACTGAAGGAAGAAGTGACTTCCTGCGGAACCTCTTTTGGTGAGGTAGGCAGATTGCGTCTTGTGGGCGCAGTGAGCCGTATAGCAGGCCAGTTTCTGCTGATATTCACGATAGTATTGTTTGTGTTTGCGTTCCTTTCGTTCGGAGCCGTAGCCGCTATTCATGCGATGTCAGCCGTGATGCCGGTATGGGGAGCTGCACTTATAATGGGTGGTGTGTATGTCGTGCTGATAATCATCGCCATAGCATGCCGCAAGCCGTTGTTTATCCATCCGTTCATCAAACTGATGAATAAAGAGACTGCCACTGAAGAAGAATTGGCGTTGAAGACGATGGAAGCAGAACACAAGGCCGAAATCCAATATATCCGTTTGGAGTCGCGTGTTGAGAATGCGACACGCGAACTGAGTCTGTATGCCAACCTCATCAGCCGTGTATGGGCATGGTTGAAAGGTAAGAAAGGCTAAACAAGGATTGAAATAGAGAATTGAGAGATGTTCAGTCGTTTGTACGGCGTGCTACTGCCGTTTTTTGTCAGTTTCCTATTAGCGTATGTACTGGACCCCATTGTGGGCTTTATCCAGACAAAGTGCCGTGTGCGAAATAGGGCGCTTGCTGTGTGCGTTACATTGTTGTTGGCGGTGAGCATTGTTGTCGGGGCTGTTGCTGCATTGCGCAAACCAGTAACGGAACAGGTCAATGCTGCATGGACGGGCTTCCAAAATTACATTGCCGCCTTTAATATCAATGATTACGTGTCTGCGGAGACGCAGGAGAAACTGCTGCAATGGCAGACTGAATGGGACTGGCAGTCCATCCTCGCCAACCCGGAGCTGACCAATTCCATTAAAAACCTTATCCCGTCTATAGGAAATTGGATTACGGGCGGTCTGAGTTGGATGAGTGAACTGTTAGTCGTGTTCATCGGCTTTATGTACCTTATTTTTCTGATGATTGACTTTCCGAATATCCGTGCGAATTACAGTCGGTTTATCCCGCGCAAAATCCGTCCAAAGGTGGTGATGCTGATGGGTGATATAGACCGCAATATGAACGCTTATTTCCGTGGGCAGGCAACGGTAGCGACGTGCGTAGGAATCCTTTTCGCTATCGGTTTTACAATCATCGGCATGCCGATGGGAATAGCGATGGGTTTGATAATCGGATTGCTGAACATGGTGCCCTATATGCAGGCTTTGGGCATTCCCCCTTGTATTGTGTTGTGCCTTATCCAGTCAGCGCAAACGGGTCAACCGGTATGGCTGACGTTGCTGATGATGGCTGCTGTGTTTGTTGTGGTACAAACGATACAAGATATGGTGCTCACACCGAAGATTATGGGGGATGTGACAGGAATGAGCCCTGCGGCTATTCTGCTGAGCCTGAGTATATGGGGGGCACTTTGCGGCGTAATCGGAATGATTATCGCACTGCCGATAACTACGCTTATTATTAGTTACTACGACCGCTTTTTTGCGAATCGCGGAGTAAGCAGCCGTGCTCACCAGGCAGATTATAGAGGAAGGCTCAGAAAAAAGTAGAAACATTCCTCTATGCATTGCGGTTTGGCATAGAGTTTGTATCATAGCTTGTGCAAATAAAAACACAAAGCTATGAAAAAGATATTCAGATTTTTAGGCGTTGTGCTGCTCATAGCAGCCGTCAGTGCAGGAACAACACTCGCTGTGCTGAAATACAGCAATCCGCAATTTCAAATCACCAGTTACAAATCACAAATTACAAATGATTCCACCGGAATCCCTGTCGCCTACAGCCGTTTTGCTTCGTTGCCGCAGGCAGGCGAGACGGATTTTACCAATGCGGCGGAACTCTCCGTCAATGCGGTTGTCCATGTCAAGACGACCTACCGTAACCAGGTCTCCTCGCAGCAGATGGACCTCTTTGACTTCTTCTTCGGCCGCCCGGGAAAGCAACGCGAGATGCCGGCGCAGCAGGCGTCCGGTTCGGGTGTGATCATCTCCGAGGACGGTTATATAGTCACCAACAATCATGTCATCGACCGTGCGGAGGGCTGCCGGTGATCCTTATGGGCAACTCCGACGACCTGCGCGTCGGCGAATGGGTGCTTGCGGTCGGCAATCCGTTCAACCTCACTTCGACCGTCACGGCAGGTATCGTGTCCGCCAAGGCGCGTAACATCAATATCCTCAACGCGGAGATGAAGATTGAGTCGTTCATCCAGACCGACGCAGCCGTCAATCCCGGCAACTCCGGCGGTGCGCTGGTTAACACGCGCGGCGAACTGGTAGGTATCAACACCGCTATCGCCTCGCAGACAGGTTCCTATTCGGGCTACAGTTTTGCAGTGCCGACAAGTATAGTACAGAAAGTGGTGAGCGACATCCGCCAGTACGGCGTCGTGCAACGCGCTATCCTCGGCGTGCAGATGCGTGAGATCACGTCCGAACTGAAGAAAGAGAAAAAACTCAGCACGTTACAAGGTGCGTACGTGGAACGCGTTGTGCCGGACGGCGCGGCAGAGAAAGCAGGCATCAAGAGCGGCGATGTGATCACGCGTGTTGACGATGCGGCAGTCAAAACCGGCACCGACCTGCAGGAACACATCGGTCGTCACCGTCCGGGCGATGTAGTGAACGTGACGCTGCTCCGCGACGGCAAGACCATAACCGTTCGGGCTACGCTCACCAACCGCGATGGAGGTACGGGTGTTATCTCTGCCGAAGATAAAGCGTCCGTCCTGGGTGCCACCTTCTCCGAACTGACCGATGCGCAGAAAGAGCGCCTGGGTATCAACTACGGCCTGCAGATCAAGTCGCTCAAGGCAGGCAAACTGAAGAGTGCCGGTGTTCCCTCGGACTTCATCATCCTGAAAGTCAACAACCGTTCCGTGCGCACCGAAGAAGACCTTGACGACATCGTCCGCCGTGCCAACTCCGCCTCCGAGCGCGACCGCGTCCTGTTTATCACGGGATGTATGCCCCAAGGCAGAGTACGGTATTATGCTGTTAATCTCGCAGAATAAAAAAGAAAAATTGCACATAGATTTGCATATGTGCAATTTTTGTAGTACCTTTGCAGCCAAATTATAAATTGTAAAAAATCAAACCGTAAGTAGATTTATGGATATATCTGTTATTGTACCTCTATTTAACGAGGCTGAGTCGTTGCCGCATTTATATAAGTGGATAGCGCGTGTGATGAAGGAGAATAGATTCTCATACGAGGTTATTTTTGTCAATGACGGCTCAACCGACAACTCATGGGGAGAGATAGAGAAATTGAGAGTTGAGAGTCAAGAGTCGAAAGACAGCGAAGGTGAGGTGCATGGTATTTGCTTCCGGCGTAACTATGGCAAATCGGCGGCATTGTATTGCGGTTTCAAGGCGGCACAAGGTGATGTGGTGGTTACGATGGATGCCGATCTGCAAGACAGCCCTGATGAGATTCCCGAGTTATACCGTATGATTACGGAAGAAGGGTACGATCTTGTGAGCGGATGGAAACAGAAACGCTACGATAATAAACTGACGAAGAACCTGCCGTCCAAACTTTTCAATGCGACCGCTCGTCGGGTGACGGGGATACAGTTGCACGACATGAACTGCGGGCTCAAGGCATACCGTAACGAAGTGGTGAAGAATATTGAGGTGTTCAGCGAAATGCACCGTTATATCCCGTATTTGGCGAAGAACGCAGGTTTCTCCAAAATTGGAGAAAAAGTAGTGCAACACCGTAAACGGGAATATGGAACCAGCAAATTCGGTATAAATCGTTTTGTAAACGGCTATCTGGACCTGATGACACTTTGGTTCCTTAACAAATTCGGAAAGCAACCGATGCATTTCTTCGGGTTGGTAGGGAGTCTGATGTTCTTTATTGGTTTTATCGCTGTAATTGTAGTTGGAGGCATGAAATGGTATGCGCTGGCGCACCATGTGCCTGCAATGTTGGTTGGCGTTAACCCGTATTTCCACATAGCAATACTGATGATGATATTGGGGTGTATGTTGTTCCTCGCCGGGTTCCTTGCGGAATTGGTTATCCGCAATTCTCCCTCACGAAATGACTACCTGATTAAGGAAGAAATTTGAAATTTGGCATAAATGGCGCAAAGTTTGGATGAACAGGTAATGACCATTGAGCGGGCATTGGGAGAACGCATGATTGAGAGTGCGTTGCTCATTGCGCGTGCATGGATGAATGAGTTAGGGGAGGAAAACAAGTACGAAGAAACCCATAGCGCCATACGCAAGCAATACAATGAACTGTTTTCCGTTTGGCTCACTTCGGATAAAGAAGATACGGAGGAACGTCTTAATAGCCTGACAGGCGATGCGTACCATTTGGTTGACGCCGTATATGCAGACATCCGTATAAAACGCGGTCTTTCGCCGGATATGCATGGTTTTAATGCTGATTCTCATCAGTCTGTAGCGAACTATTTCGCAAGTTGCGTACGTTTCCGCGACGAGGATCTTGAGTGGCTGCATGAGGCACTGAGTCATTCAAAGAATAAGATTTTAGCTATTACCGCAGTCTCGGCACTTTCTCACAATCTCCGCGAGTGTTTCTCTGCTCCCGCATTGCAAACTATGATAGAGTGCATGAATGCGGAAGAGGAAGTGGTTGCTGACCAATGTATTGCTAACGTGCTGATGTTGCTCATTCAGTATGACGTACGCATAGATTTTTTTCCATACCTGCAGGATGCGTTTGTTGCTGCCATTAGAGAAATGGATGGTGGCGATGAGCATGTGTTCCGCGTTCTTTGCGCGCTATGCGAGTCAACGGATATATTCCGAGAACTGGTGAAAGCCGGTGCCGAGGCAGAATATATGAAAGGATTGATGCAACTGATGCCGCATACATGGGTCTATGATGTGCTGGTAGCAGGAAATGAAGAACGCGAAAGGACGCTCGCCCATGTAGCTATCAAAGCAGGCTACAGAGAAATAGCATGGGATTATCCGGATATAGCCGAACAAGTGTACCTCGAAAAACTGCGCAAAGGGAAAGGGGAAGCCCTCGATTATATCTATTATGCGCATTGCCTGTTGCTCAAGGGCGACCGTCTGATGGCATTTGAGAACTACAAGCAAGCACGACAGATGTTCAATTCCGTGAAAGAGTTCTATGCTTTATTCCGTCCGGATAGGAGTGCGCTCGTTGATCACGGCGTCCCCTTGGAACAGGTCTATCTTATAGAAGATCAGTTGTTCAATGCTTAGAATGCAACTCCTAAACCGGCGTCTATAAACTCTG
Source organism: Bacteroidia bacterium (assembly GCA_021152555.1). Taxonomy (GTDB): domain Bacteria; phylum Bacteroidota; class Bacteroidia; order Bacteroidales; family Paludibacteraceae; genus Colicola. The sequence continues at coordinate 12,571 of JAGKVE010000008.1, forward strand.
CTCTCACGCCGTGCGTTTTCAGTCCAATTTGCACAAAAAGGTGATCAAGTACGTGGTATTTGAGCACAAATTGCATGTAGCACCATCCATCTTGATAGTTGCTGGCTTTCGAAAAGTCATAACTGTAAAAAATACCGCGGTTCAGTGGGGTGCCGGCTTCGTCTGCTGATTTAGCGTCTTTGTATGGTTCAAGGTTCTTAACGGGGTCGAATACGTAAAAACCGACGTGAATACCTGCTGTCAGATTGCCGATGATGAACTCTGGTTGAATGCTTAATCCTACGCGGAAGCAGTTCTTTATGTCGCTGTTTTTGAGATAGGTCTTGCCGAAAAAGGTCTGCGGCGCACCCGGATTGGCATCTGCAAACTCATCGTTCACGCAGCGGTAGTAACCGTCATAGAAGGCATCGACACCTGCGCCGATACGGAAAATGCTCACAGGCACCCAGTATGCGGCGGCTTTTAGGGTAGCAGCGCCGAAGAACTGCATCTTAGGATAGTTGTCGCGGTAGTAGTTCTGCTTCACGCCCCCCGTTGCGCTAATTTCTACCGCCCAGGGTTTGTCCACGCCGTCGTACAGTTTGCGCGGCACGTCTGGATCGGGAGAGGTGTAATCTTTCTCGTGCGGATGGTAGCGCAGACCGAGTTCTCCGCCGAGCATGTTATAACCTGCGTTGGGGTGCATGATAGAGCCGTTGGAGATATGATGCCAGCCGCCGTTGAGGGTGATTTCCCAGCCGTCCTTGATCGGAAAATCCATGTATAGCTCCAAAGCCAGATAGGCATTCAGCACAGAACCGATGGACCAGTTAGCGTCCTTGTGATCCTGATAGAGGTGTTCGCCTTTGTATGTATTGGCGTACGTCTTGGTAACTGCAGCCAGACCGACCGTCGGACGTGCGCCGATACGGAAATGACGACCGTTGTAGAAAGGCATATTTATATATCCGTACGCCGTAACGGCAGAGCCTAATATCTTGTCATTGCCCAGATTGAGATAGCCGGCGCCGACACCTATTGAAGCATTGTTCCATTGTTGCAGGCAATGCCAACGGCCTGTGGGCAGAAACTCTACAGCGAACTCGCCGCCTAAAACGGGACGGTTGACCCACTGGTCCACTTTGCCGTCAGGAATCATTACTCCGCCTGCCCCGCTGAGACGATAGGCCAATTCGTAATGCGGCAGAGCGGACACAGGAATGCTTAAGAAAAGACAACTATAGAGTATTATTCTTTTCATTTGGGCTGCAAAGGTACAAATAAATTTGCACATATCAAAATAATTTTGTAATTTTGCACTCGATTTCGGCCTCATGCAAACAATTTGTGCCATATCAACGCCCTATGGCGTAGGCGGTATTGCAGTTATCCGCGTATCCGGCGAGCAAGCTGTCATGATTGTTGATAGCTTGTTTACAAGTCGTATGTCGTTACGGGAAGCCAAGAGTGGAACCGTACATTTCGGGCAAATCGCGCGAGGAAAAGAGGTGCTGGACGAGGTGCTCTGTTCCGTTTTTTATGCGCCGCATTCCTTCACGGGTGAAAACACGGTTGAGATAGCCTGCCATGGCAGTTTGTTTATCCAGCAGGAGATGTTGCAATGGCTCATAGACGCAGGATGCCGAGCTGCCGAACCGGGGGAGTTTACGCGCCGTGCGTTTATGAACGGCAAGATGGATCTTACCCAAGCGGAGGCAGTGGCGGACCTTATTGCTGCGCAATCAAAGGCGGAGAAAGATTTGGCACTTAGCCAGTTACGCGGTTCTGTTTCTAATGAGCTGGCGGTATTACGCGAACGACTACTACATTTTACGTCCCTTATTGAACTTGAATTGGATTTCGCGGACCACGAGGAATTGGAGTTTGCGGACCGCACTGAGTTGACGCAGCTCGCGGATGAGATTGCCGGCAAACTGAAGAACCTGCTCGCTTCGTTCCGTACGGGAAACGCCATCAGAAATGGTATTCCCGTAGCCATCGTCGGTGCGCCCAATGTAGGCAAATCAACGCTGCTCAATGCCTTGTTAGGTGAGCAGCGTGCTATCGTCAGCGATATACAAGGAACAACGCGAGATACCATAGAGGACACACTCGTCATTGACGGTATCCTCTTCCGGATCATTGACACCGCAGGGGTGCGAGAGACAGAGGACCGGCTTGAAAACATGGGAATTGAGCGAAGCCGCAGGGCGGCACGGAATGCCCAAATTGTAATATCAATGTCGGATGCAGACAATAACGAACCAATCATAGACTTTCCTATTTCCGCAACAATACTTAATGTGTTGAATAAGTGTGATTTACGGCATGGAAAGACGGGCAATGGGAAAATATGTATTTCCGCAAAAAACGGGGATATAGAGCCTCTCAAAAAGGAGTTGGTACGTGTGGCGCGTGAGTCAATGCAGACCTGTGCTGTCATGCTTTCTAACGCGCGTCATTACGAAGCCCTGTCGCGGGCATATGATGCTATCAAACGTGTCCGTGAAGGTATGGCAAACGAACTCTCCGGCGAGCTGCTTTCAGTTGATTTGCAGGACTGCCTTTCTGCGCTGGGCGAAGTGACAGGGCAGATTACCAACACCGAGGTTCTACAAAATATATTTAGCAAATTCTGTATAGGCAAATGATACTTTCAATGACCGGTTATGGCAAATCCGAAAGCCAACTACGCGGACGCAAACTCATATGCGAAATACGTTCGCTGAACTCTAAATCAATGGATATATCTGTTCGTCTTGCACCACAGTTCCGTGCCCGCGAACTGGATCTCCGCACGATTATTACGCAGCGTCTGGAACGCGGTAAGGTGGATTTTTTACTCTCTTTTCAAGATGAGCAGAACCTCTCTACTCCGGCTTCAATGAATTGGACAGCTGCAAAAGAATACGCAAGACAGTACAAGGAGCAGTTCGGCGGTGAAGTACCGGATGAAGTGATGGCGTCTATCCTCCGTTTTCCGGATGTACTTAAATCTCAGGAAGACTCATCTGACCTTACTGATGAGGAATGGCAACAGGTCCAAACGGCGCTTAATAAAGCTATTGATGCGTTCATTGCCTTCCGCGCACAAGAAGGCGCTGCACTGCAAGCCATGTTCACGGATAAACTGGATGGTATAGCGAGTTTGTTAGCGCAGGTAGAGCCCTTTGAAAAAGGGAGAGTGGCAAAAATTAAAGAACGCCTTGAACAGAGTCTTGCACAATTATCTGCTGAAACGCAGGCCCAAATAGACCGTAACCGGTTGGAACAGGAGATGATATATTACCTCGAAAAACTTGATATAACCGAAGAAAAAGTGCGGCTTACGAATCATATCAAATATTTTCGTGAGACCATGGACGGTAAAGGCATTGGAGTAGGAAAGAAACTCGGTTTCATTGCTCAGGAGATGGGACGGGAAATAAATACACTCGGTTCAAAATCCAACCAGTCAGAAATGCAAATCATCGTTGTCAAGATGAAAGATATTCTGGAACAAATCAAAGAGCAGGTACTCAATGTACTCTAAACCGCCAATCACAAATCGCCAATTACCAATGATATACATTTTCTGTGCACCTTCGGGCAGCGGCAAATCCACAATGGTCAACCATGTGCTGACCATGCACCCGAATCTGTTTGAACTATCCGTTTCCTGCACCACCCGTCCTCCGCGTGGACAAGAGGTGCATGGCAAGGAATATTATTTTATCTCCATAGAGGAGTTTCAGGAGCGCATTGCGCGCGACGAGTTCATCGAATACGAACAGGTCTATGAAGGGCTGTATTACGGCACGCTCCGCGAGGAAATAGAGCGTATTGAGAAAGCTGGCAAACAGGTGCTCTTCGACGTGGATGTGAAAGGCGGTGTCAACCTCAAACGCATTCTTGGCGACAAAGCAACCTCTATCTTCATCTGTCCGCCGTCTATTGAGGAACTCCGCCACAGGCTGGAGGGACGGGGAGACACCTCGCCCGAGATGATAGAGAAACGCTTGGCGAAGGCGGAATACGAACTGACCTTCAAACCGCAGTTCGACCGTGTGGTGGTCAACGACACCCTCACCCACGCCTTCAAACAACTCGATGCGATTATCGATGAAAACAAGTAACTGTTTAACGTCGCGCAGCAACCGTCTTGACTTTTTAACTATTTAACGGCGATGCACAACATCGGCATATATGGCGGCAGTTTCAATCCTGTGCATTTCGGTCACGTTGGATTGGCAAAATGGGTCATAGAGAACACAGATCTTGACGAGCTATGGCTGATGGTCAGCCCCAACAACCCCTTGAAAGAGACGGATTCCCTCGCGCCGGAAGAGGAACGTCTGGCTGCAGTACGCGAGGCGGTCAAAGACATACCGGGGGTGAAGGTCTCGGATTTTGAGTTCTCTCTGCCGCGTCCGTCTTATACTGCCAATACCCTCCGAGCATTGCGGAAATATTATCCTGACTATGAGTTCACGCTCGTCATAGGCGAGGACAATATTGCTATTTTTGACCGCTGGCGGGAGTATGAATATATTTTGGAGAATTTCCGCATATTCGTATATCCGCGCCATGAAGCAGCCAATGATTGTGCCGGATTGTCTCATTGCGAACATACTTTCTCTGCGCCTGAATGGGCAGAGCATATGCTAATAAAGGAGCTCCGTTTTTTGAACGGAGCCCCTTATTTTGATATTTCCTCAACGGAGATACGTGCGCGTCTTATTCACTGACGATTTTCTTGTATAGTTCTTTCGGATCTGTAGCCTTGCGAATTATATCGTGCAGGTCTTCTATTTTTACACGGTCCTGTTCCATTGTGTCGCGATAGCGTACTGTGACGCAGCCGTCTTTCTCTGTGTCGTGATCAACCGTGATACAGAATGGTGTGCCGACTGCATCCTGACGACGGTAACGCTTGCCGATGGAGTCTTTCTCGTCGTAGGCGACTTTGAAATCGAATTTCAGTTCGTTCATGATCTCGCGTGCTTTCTCGGGCAGACCGTCTTTCTTGACAAGCGGCATGATACATGCTTTTACTGGTGCAAGTACCGGCGGCAAATGGAGTACGACACGGGTGTCGCCGCCTTCAAGTTGCTGCTCTTCGTAGCTTGAGCACATGACGGAAAGGAACATACGGTCCACACCGATAGAGGTCTCTATGACATACGGGGTGTAACTCTGGTTGAGTTCGGGGTCAAAATACTCAATCTTCTTTCCGCTGAATTTGGCGTGCTGCGAGAGGTCGAAGTTCGTGCGGCTGTGAATACCCTCCACTTCTTTGAAACCGAACGGCATGAGGAATTCGATGTCGGTTGCGGCGTTCGCATAGTGTGCCAGTTTCTCATGATCGTGGAAACGGTATTTCTCATCTCCAAGACCTAGTGCTTTGTGCCAGCGGAGGCGGAACTGTTTCCAGTGCTCGAACCATTTCAACTCCTCGCCCGGACGAACAAAGAACTGCATCTCCATCTGCTCGAACTCACGCATACGGAAAATGAACTGGCGGGCAACAATCTCGTTCCGGAATGCCTTGCCGATCTGCGCGATACCGAATGGTACTTTCATACGGCCGGTTTTCTGTACGTTGAGGAAGTTGACGAAGATTCCTTGTGCTGTCTCCGGACGGAGGTAAATCTTCATGGCACCGTCTGCTGTGGAACCCATTTCCGTTTGGAACATCAGGTTGAACTGACGCACGTCGGTCCAGTTGCGTGTTCCGCTAATCGGGCAGACAATCTCCTCGTCGAGGATAATCTGTTTGAGTTCGGCAAGATCGTTGTCGTTCATCGCTTTCGCATAGCGGGCATGCAGTGCCTCGCGTTTCTCAATATGCTCGCGGACGCGCTCATTGGTTTGTTTGTACAGCTCCTCATCGAAGCTCTCGCCGAAACGCTTACGGGCTTTTTCTAACTCTTTGGCGATTTTCTCATCGTATTTGGCAATCTGATCTTCGATGAGCACATCGGCGCGATATCGCTTTTTTGAATCACGGTTGTCTATCAGCGGGTCGTTGAAGGCGTCAACATGCCCGGAGGCTTTCCAGGTCGTCGGGTGCATGAAGATAGCGGCATCAATTCCGACAATGTTCTCATGGAGCAGCGTCATCGCATCCCACCAATAACGCTTGATGTTATTCTTCAGTTCCACGCCGTTCTGACCGTAGTCATAGACAGCGCCTAAACCGTCGTAAATCTCGCTGGAGGGAAATACAAAACCGTATTCCTTGCAATGCGCCACGATTTTCTTAAATGTTTCTTCTTGTGTTGCCATATATAATTATATTTGAATGTTTGTCGTTACACTGTACGCATATATCCGTTCCGGTATGCGTGTAATAGTTGTTCAAGGCTTTCTATCTGTTGCAGCAGTTCTTTGCCTTTGTCTGTATCTTTGATACGAATCCGCTTGCCTGAGTTGTCCTGCAGCAGTGTCCGGCTATGAATATCGCTTCCGGAAAGAACTGCTTGTTCGCGGCTCTCGAAAGAATCATGTTCTACGAGTTGGATCCCATGACTGTTATAGATGAGCGTGTAGCCGGCAATACCCGTTTTTTCCTGATAGGGCTTGCTGAAACCGCCGTCAATGACGAACCGTTTGCCGTTCGCGCGGGTAGGTGTCTCTCCTTTGATTGTACGTACAGGAACATGCCCGTTGACAATACGGCCGACTGCAGGGTCAAGACCGAACTCGCGGAGGATGGCATCGCATATGTGCTCGTCGTCTGCCAATGCGAAATAAGCTCCTTTGCGTTCTTCGTGGGTCGTTTTGTCGGCTATGAAATAACGCTCGAAAGTGGTCATGCGGTCTTTGTTGTAAAGCGGAGAGAATTCGCCTTCCCATAGGTATAGCATATAATCAAGCGCGTCCTCTTTTTCTTTCCCTTCTCCATAGTATGCCTTGCGGATGATTTCATCTGTCCTGTCCATTAGCGCCTTGCCGCTCACCTGTTTGCCGCATACATCGGCGACGGTGAACGAGCCATCGGCATTTAGCGGAATGGCGGCGTGGTAGAGCAGGAATCCGTTACGCACCAAGTACAGCGAACCATGCTCATAGAGCATCCGCAAATGGCGTTGCATCTTCTCTGACTTGCGGAACGAACGCCATAACTGGCTCATTAGGTCCTGCTCATATTGGTTGAGAGCGTACGGGTCGGCAGGATTGAGGGTCGGCAGGTACGTATCCAGCAAAGGGTAGGTTACGCCGTTCAGCGTTATAGTACCCGTCTTGAGGTCTATCTTGTCCAAGAGCGCACGATGGTCCATATGCCATTCGGGGTGACGGAGAACGGTCTGACCCTCTAACTTGAACTGGATAATGGAAATCGCTTTGTGCATCTTCGCCATCAGTTGGGCCGAACGAGTCAGACGAGGGTTGTTCTCAAAATCTTTTGTCTGCCATATGTCGCAGGGGTCATTGCCATAGACTGTCATCGCGAAGTTCGCCAACGGCAGCAGGTTAATGCCGTAGCCTTCCTCCAATGTCTCGATATTGGCATACCGGATGCTGACGCGAAGAACGGTTGCCAGAAGGGCAAGGTTGCCCGCCATCGCTCCCATCCATTCTATATCATGGTTACCCCATTGTACATCATGGTCGCGCACAGTCGAGAGAACATCAAGAATCTTACTTGCGCCCGGACCGCGGTCAAAGATGTCGCCCACAATATGAAGCGTGTCAATTGTCAGAGAATGAATAAGGTAACTGATGGCAATGAGTAACTGCTCGGCGCAACCCGTTTCGATAATTGCATCAATAATGGCATTGTAATACGTCTGGCGGTCATGTTGTTCCAGATTGGATTCATGCAATAACTCGTCAATGATATACGCATAATCCGGCGGCAGCAGCTTGTGTACTTTGCTGCGGCTGTATTTGATGGTTACGGCACGCGCGATGTCAACCACCTGATGCAACCGGAGGCGGTACCATTCCTCCAAAGTCGGCAGGTTCGATATCTCCGCATTCTGCGTAAAGAGGTCTATATACCCGCTATTAGCCCCTTCTTTGAGCGGCTTTGCCGCGGTCTTTCGACTTTCTACTTTCGACCCGTGGGGACGGGGGGCTTCATAATACTTCTTTATCAGTTCGATGCGTTCGTCCGGATAATAGATAAGTGCGCAAAGAGCCCGTTTCTCTTCTTCTGATATTGTGTCGCAATAGACCTCGTCCACTTTTTTGCGCACAACGCCGGAAGCGTTTTTTATCATATGTATGAACGCTAGCGACTCGCCGTGCAAGTCACTCACAAAATGCTCAGTGCCTTTAGGCAGAGATAGTATTGCCCGCAGATTGATCAGCTCGGTAATAACGGCTTGTTCGTTAGGAAACTTCTCGCTTAACAGGTGTAAATATCGTTCATCTTGCATACCAAATGTGCTACCGAAATTGTGAATTTGCAATTTTGCCTGCAAAATTACTGCTTTTTTTTGATATACGCAAACTTTCTGAAAAGAAAAAAATAATAAAAAATACAAAAAATGCAGGCAACTATTGCATAAATAAAAAAAAAGTAGTAATTTTGTCGTCGATTTTAAATCAAACACCATGCAGAAACGAAATTTATCCTTCGCCCAGCTCTTCAACCTGAGTTTTGGATTTTTCGGAGTACAGATCGCATACGCTCTTCAAAGCGCAAATATCTCCCGTATTTTTGCTACCTTGGGTGCCGACCCTCATACGCTGAGTTTCTTTTGGATTCTTCCGCCGTTGATGGGTATGATTGTGCAGCCGTTGGTCGGCAAGTATAGTGACAAAACGTGGAACCGTCTTGGTCGGCGTAAGCCGTACTTGCTCGTCGGAGCGCTCATCGCAGTGGCGGTGATGCTGTTGCTGCCGAACGCCGGTAACTTCACGTTTACCCAGTCTGTCTTCCTGGGCTTGAATGCAGCTATGTGGTTCGGTTTGTTCAGCCTCATGCTCCTTGATACAAGTATCAATATCGCTATGCAGCCATTCAAGATGATGGTCGGTGATATGGTCAATGAGGAGCAGAAGGGTACCGCTTATGCGATTCAGTCGGCGCTTTGTAACGCGGGTTCGCTCGCGGGATACATCTTCCCGATTTTCTTTACCTGGATCGGTATTGCCAATACCGCTCCTGAAGGCGTCATTCCGGATTCCGTGAAATGGTCGTTCTACTGCGGAGCGGCGATTTTGATTCTTTGCTCGCTTTACACGTTCGCTACCGTCAAGGAGCTTAACCCGGAGGAGTACGCAGAGTTCCACGGCATCAAAGAAAATGACAAATCTCAAATGTCAAATAACCAATCGGAGGAGGGTTTTATAACTTTACTCCGCAAGGCTCCTTCTGCCTTTTGGACGGTTGGCCTCGTGCAGTTCTTCTGCTGGGCGGCATTTATGTATATGTGGACCTACTCCAACGGCGCTATCGCTGCCAACTGCTACGGTTGGGACGGCGTGAGCGCAGCAGACGAAGCTTTCCAGACCGCGGGAAACTGGGTGGGTGTAGTATTCGCTATTCAGGCGGTCGGTTCGCTTCTCTGGGCGATGATTCTGCCGATGCTGGAGAAGATGACCGGTAACAAAGGCGCATATGCTATTTCGCTGGTTGTCGGTGCTGTCGGGTTTATATCCATCTGGTATGTTACTAATCCGTATGTGCTCTGGCTCAGCTACGCGCTTATCGGCGCGGCTTGGGCGGCCATGCTCGCCTTGCCGTTCACTATCGTGACCAATGCTATCAAAGGCGGAAACATGGGATATTACCTCGGTTTGTTCAACTGTACGATCTGCGTTCCGCAGATTGTAGCAGCATTGTGCGGAGGTTTACTCCTTAAATATATATGCGCGCACGTACAGGCGGGAATGCTGGTTGTTGCCGGATGTCTGCTCCTCTGCGGTGCTGCGGCTGTCTTCTTGATCAAAGAAAAAGAGTAAAAACACAAAATAACTAACAATCATTATGAAAAACAAAGCGCTTCCCCTCAGTCTGATGGCATTTGCGCTGCTGTTCAGCGTAGCTATTCAGGCGCAGATTACGGGTACCGTTTTGGAGCCTTCTGGCGACCCTGCTATCGGAGCCAGCATCCTTCAGATCGGTACAACCAATGGTGTGATTACAGATTTCGACGGTAACTTCGAACTCAATGTTCCGGAAGGTACCGAGCTGCAGATCAGCTACATGGGATTCAAGACACAGACCGCCGTTGCCAAGAAAGGCATGGTGATCCGTCTCGTAGAGGACACGCATGTGCTGCAGGAGGTGGTAGCCATTGGTTATGGATCCCAGAAGAAAAAAGAGGTTACCGGCTCCGTGGCTTCGGTCAAAGCCGAGGACTTCAACGCCGGCGTAAAGACCAACCCTGTGGGCTTGCTGCAAGGTAAGGTAGCCGGTCTGAACATCAGCCGTACCACCTCCGACCCCACTTCGACAGGCTATAACATACAGATTCGTGGTTTCTCTACCCTCGGTCAGGGTACGGGCTCTTCGCCTTTGTATATTGTGGACGGTGTGCCAACCAGCAATATCGACAATATCGCTCCCGACGAGATCGCCTCGATGGACGTGCTTAAAGACGGTTCGGCTGCGGCTATATATGGTACGCGCGGAACGAACGGCGTTATTCTCATCACCACCAAGCGCGGCGAGGCATTCAGCGACAAAGTGGAGACACAGTTGGAATACTCGGGCTATGTGAACGTGGCGTGGATTAACTCGCGCGTAGGCATGGCAGATGCCGAGCAGTTCCGCGCCCTTGGCGAAGCCACCGGCGGCAAGCTGACAGGGATTGACCATGGAGCTACCACCGACTGGACGGCGGCACTTGCACGCCAAGCAGCAGTTACCCATAACCATAACGTGGCAATATCCGGCGCACACCGTAACTTCAGCTACCGCGCTTCGCTCAACTACAAGGACGCGCAAGGTATTGCCAAAAACAACGGACGCAAAGAAATTGTAGCGAAACTGGCGGCTGACCAGAAGTGCTTGAATGGCTGGCTCAAACTGCAATACGACTTCTCGTACATGCACTACCGCAACGACTACTCCGCAGCGGACTTCACCATCGCATCGCAACTGAACCCGACCATGCCTATCTACAACGAAGACGGGTCATACTATATCCCCGGCAACTCGGGACAATACAACCCCGTAGAGTGGCTCAACGCGCGAGAGAACTATCAAAATGGTAACTACTTCCGCGGCTCTGTCAAGGCTACGGTGGATATCAAAGCCGTTCCGGGCTTGAAGGTGAATGCGTTTGCTGCTATCGAGGAAGGCGACAACCGCTCATACTCCTACAACAACAACATTACCGACCCCAACAAAGCTGAAGCGAGCGACTGGGCAAACCGACAGTTCGATATGAATCTCAACCAGTTATACGAAGCAACTATCGACTATGCCGGCAGCTGGAACAACCATAACCTCGTGCTCGTAGCAGGTTTCTCCTACCAGCATTTTATGGACGACGGTATGAACTCTTCCAACAAGGGGTTCATCATGCCTTCCATCAAATACTACTCCATCGGCGAGGGCGACGCTTCCAAAGATTATCTGTCGGTTAGCTCGTGGCGCAACGCACACGCGCTGGCAGCCGCCTTCGCGCGCGTGAACTATAATTATGATGACAAATACCTGCTTTCCGCCTCTATCCGCGCAGAGGGCTCCAGCCGCTTCGGTGCAAATAACAAATGGGGCTACTTCCCCGCTGTCAGCGCAGGTTGGCGCATCAAGGGAGAAGACTTCATGTCCGACGCCGACTGGTGCAACGAGTTGAAACTCCGTGCCGGATTCGGTGTTACAGGTAACAACGTAGGTCAGAGCCTAATGTCCGTAGCACTGCTCTCCAAATCGGACGTGTTCGACTACGATGGAAAGCCCACTGCTACCTACACCGTTACGCAGAACGTGAACCCCGACCTGCGTTGGGAGAAGAAATACGAGTACAACCTCGGTTTAGACTATGCGTTCCTTGATAATCGCTTGAGCGGTAGTTTGGAAGGCTATGTCCGCAACACCAAAGACCTGCTCTGGTACTACGAAGTGCCCACTCCGCCTTACCAATATACCACTTTGCTGGCAAACGCCGGAGAGATGCTATCTTATGGTGTGGAATTGGCTATCACGGGTATCCCTGTGCAGACCAAAGACTGGTCATGGACTTCAGGGCTCACCTTGGCTTGGAACCAAAACAAAATTACCAAACTCTCCGACCCAGATAAAGGCTTCAACTACTCCGAGACGCCGCAAGGTAACCTCTATGGCAACAAATTCAACGGCTCCGACTCCTACACGCAAATCTTGATGGAAGGCGGCATCGTAGGGCAATGGTATGGCTACAAATTCCTCGGATTCAACAACAAAGGCGAATGGATGTACGAAGACCAATACGGAGGTGCTACCGCTAAACCGACCACTGCCGACAAGCAGTTCTTGGGCTCCGCACAACCCCTGCTCACCTATGGTTGGAACAACACGGTACGCTGGCGCGACCTCGACATCACCATCTTCCTACGAGGCGTGCTGGGCAACAAGATCCTGAACGCAAGCCGATTCATGTACACCCCCGATGGTACCGACAAACAAACCAACTACAACTTCTTTGCCAAGGACGTGCTCTCGGGCGAAGGTCCTGCCAAGAACGGCGGCGCGGTGTTTGCTGACTACAACCACTTCTCCGACTATTGGCTCGAATCCGGCTCCTACCTGAAGTGCGACAACATCACAATCGGCTACACCTTCCGCTTCAAAGAGAATAAGTATGCCCGCTCGCTCCGCTTGTACGCTACCGGACAGAACCTCTTCACCATTACCTCTTACTCTGGTCTCGACCCCGAGGTGAACACCTCCTGCATCGACTACCCGGGCGTGGATATCAACAACTTCTATCCAAAGACCGCATCCTTCCTCTTTGGTGTTAACCTGAATCTGTTATAATCCGTTTTGAAAATTGTAAAGAATATGAAGACTATAATGAAATATGCGCTGGTAAGCGCAATCGCCATGCCGATGCTGTTCGCTTCTTGCAACCTGCTGGAAGAGGAGAACTTCGGCAAACCGACCACCGACGCCATGCTTCAGAACGAAGGAAATGTGGTCTCGCTGGTGGGACAAGCATACGCAGACCTTCGTTTCATGCACGACCACTGGGGCTATTGGGGCGTAAACACCCTGACTGCCGATGAGGGACTTTGCCCTATCCGTAAAGGTGGCGACTGGAACGACGGCGGCTACTGGAAATACCTCAACACCCACGAGTGGAATGCCTATGGCGAGGCATTCAAGAATATATGGAACTGTACCGTAGCCGGCTCCGTGCTCTGCAACAACCTGCTGGAAACGCTCTACATGAACGAGGAAAACATGACCCCCGAGTCATACGGCAAGTTCGTTGGCGAGTTGGAGACCCTCCGTTCCTACTACTATTACCTGCTCTTCGACTCCTTCGGGCGCATCCCTTACATGGAAGACTACTCCGACCGCAACGAGGCGTTATTGGAACCACATGTCGTTTGGGCACACCTCGTCTCTACGCTGGAACGCAATGCACCAAACATGGCTGTGGTGAACGATGCTAACCGCACAGAGTATGCAGGACGCTGCACCCAAGGCTTCGCCTACGCACTCTTGGCTCGCTTGTACCTCAACGCCGAATCGTTCGGCTGCACACCGGAGAACGTGATGAAAGCAGAGCGCACCTGCGATGTACATAACGGCAAGAAAGGTTCGAAACCGCTGGAGGAAGTAGGCATCAAGATTCAAAGCACGCAAGACTTCTACACCAATGCTATTCGTTGTGCAAACAAAGTAATTGAGTCCGGCGCATACATCATTGAGCCGAATTATTTCACCAACTACAAGATTGACAACGCAGGCAGCCGCGAGAACATCTTCACTATCGTAGAAGACGGACTCACCTCTACCTATCCCGAGCGCGATATGTACGCTTGCAAAAACAAACTGCGTATCGAGTTCCTCTCGTTGCACTACGGCTTCCAAAAGCGTTTTGGCATGCAACTTGACTGCTGGAACGGCTTCTGCGCACGCCCGAACTTCATGACTATCTTCAACGATCACGATGTGCGTGGCGCAGGCTACGAAGGCAAGGGCACCATGGACACCAAACAATGGGCTTGGTACTTAGGTCCGCTTTGCGATGCTGACGGTAATGTCATGCTCGACACCGACAACGAGCCGATTGATATCCATGTAGAAATTGAATCGCTGGACGCTGCAGACCGGCGCGACGGTGCACGTATGTACAAGTACGAACTGGACAAAGAAGGCAAGTATAAATATATGGAGAACGACTTCGTACTCTTCCGTTATGCAGACGTACTCTTGATGAAGAAAGAGGCATTGCTCCGCGGTGGCATAGACGATGCGCCGAGCATTGAGGATGCTGCTATCAACGATATGAAGAAACGTACCTTTGCTTACTCCTCCGACCCCGTGGCTGCTTTCGATGCTGCTTATCCCGATGCCTTCACCGTACTCTCTACCGACCTTGAGAAAGGTATCTTGGCAGAGCGCGGACGCGAGCTGAGTTGGGAGAACGCACGCCGACGCGACTTGATTCGATTTGGGCTGTTCGAGAAGATTCAGTACGTGAAGAACACCGCAGAGACGCGCCGCTGGTTCCCTATCCCCTACAGCGTACTGCAAAAAGCCGTAGTGGACCCCGAAACAGGCACGAAACTCTGGACACAAAACCCTGGTTATTAATACTCAATAATAACCAATTTTCTTTTAATCAATAACAATTTTTAATTAACAACTAACATTATGAAAAAGTTTGGATTTTTCGCAGTAGCCCTGGCTGCTGCAGCCATTTCCTTCACTTCGTGTGAAAAAAAAGGACAAAACAATGGCGGCGTTGATTTGAACGCACTCCCCAATGGTTTCTATGTATCAGAGCAAGGTGCTGACCTCGTTGATGTAAATGCAATGGACCAAGGTATCAACGAGGTTGACCAAAAGCCTCGTACCGGAATGTATGAGAAGTACATTGTACTCGAAGCAGGTAAGAAGTACGAATTCGTTAACAAGAAAGGCGAAAACGCAGATCGCTATGGTGCTACCTTAGAGTACGGAGATAGCCTAATCGTAACAGACAAGCAAAACATTGCAGGTTACAAAGGTTCTCTCGCGGCAAATACTAGTATTGAAGTTACTAAGACTTCTCTTTATCACATTGTACTTGATTTTAATGAAGATGGTAATCTGACAGATGTTGGAGGTGCGCAATGTATCATCGTGCCTGTAGAATGGGGTATTCGTGGCGGTATTGCCGATTGGAACAACACAATTCTCTTCCCTACTAAAAGCGAAAACAACATTTTTATTTTTGAAAATGTAACCGTAGAGAAAAGCGACAAATTCAAATTTGCTCACAACGATGCATGGAAAATTGAGTTAGATATTGCTAAACTGGTGAAAGCAAACACTAACCTTGGTGTTGATTGCGTTCCCGGCGGTGGTGATATTGAGATTAGTCGTGGCATATACACTATCACATTGGAGTTTGTTGGACCTGCTGCTACCACCCAAGAGAGTTTCAAGTACACGATTGAGAAAACTGCTGATTTGGAGGTTGCAGATCCCAAAACATTCGTTGTCGGATTGTCCGGCGATGGCGTTGCTTGCGGTTGGAATGATCCTTCCGGTGATGCATTGGCAGTAGTTAACGCAGCAGAGTGCAAAATCACTGATGAGGCGACCTTGGCAGGTACGTATGTATACGATATTGCTGATGTAGCTATGATCGGCGGTAAGGAATTCAAAGTACGCTACAATGGTGGCTGGTTCGGTGGTAAGAACCCCGAATTGAGCCTCGAGGGAGCTACTTTTGAAGGTGAGGATAACTTCAAGATTCCTGCTGATGCACACTACAGCATTAAGTTTACCGTTGAATGGAACGGCGAAAAGGCAACTGCTATCAAAGCCGCATTCACCGCTCTATAATCAACAATCATACATTTTCTTAGACTGCTCGACGCTCGCGCCGAGCAGTCTTTTTGTAATAGATATGCATAGCGTGGTAGTCATTTATATAAAAGTTACCATACTCTTCAAATAACGTAGAGATGATATAGGCAACTATTCCGCATCTCAACGAAAGGAGTCCGTTTTGGGCGTATAGGTCAAAACGTAGGCTAGAATCGTTATGACTAAAAAAAAGATGTAACAGAATTCTTGGGTGACTATTCAATTCATATCCGGAGAAATTCCACTGGAATGTCTCCGCTGAATAATCTTCCCGTCTGAAATTGTATCAGCCCTGCATGCTGATTAAGCAAAATGAGAGTGTGTTGCCCTCACATTCTCATTTTATCTTGGGAATCACTATTGTTGCGATATATTTCTCTCTCTTTCTTTCTCTTTCTCTTTTCTTTCTCTTTTCTTTCTCTTTCTCTCTCTTCAAGCACGTTCCTTTTTTTATTTCTTAACTCTCAACTTTCAATTCTCAATTTGACCCGCCTTCATGTTGCAATGGATGCTCAATGGATGCTCAATGGGTGCCTAATGGATGCTCATTGGGTACTCTGTGTACTGTTTTAGTTCGGAAATGTTTTCTTAAGTGATCCGAAGGACTCGAATCTGAAATCAAGTGCAAAAATACTGCTTATTTTTGATATATGCAAGAAAATAATGCAAAAAAAAGAGAATTTAACACTTTTTTATATTTTACATACTTTTGGGTATGAAATTCCCCGAAGTTGTGGCCGCAAAATCCTGCAAATGGCAAAAAAAATATATTTTATTTGCACATTCGGATTTTTTTGTTGTATCTTTGCAACCGAAATGAATTGTATAGCGAAGGAACGGGGCGGGCTCCATCAACGCTGAATACTCAACTCTAAATAAATGAAAAATATGAAAAAGAATCTACTTTTATTGCTGATTATGGCTGCAGCTATGACCGGCATCTACGCGGGGAACTATGATTTGCCGCCGTACGAGCCTTATTTGAAGGACATAACCTACAATGCGAAGACACAGGAACTCTCGTTTGAGGACACCTACAAGGCGGACGAAGCCATCAACCGCTTGCACATTGTGGAATTCTACTACCGGACGAATGACACTAAAATCATTGGCATTATGGATCCGGGTTGGACCTACGGCGACGGCAACGGTTCTACTCAGATATACGATGTGGATACGGGCGAACCGGTTAAGCAGCGTTTCTTCGGTGGCAAGCAAAAAGGCGGCAAACACTACCTGAAAATAAGCAAGGGCATTGCCGCATGTCTCAAAGCGGGCGAAGGACGTTTGTTCATCGCTATCCGCGGACATGAGTCGGACAACAAATGGGAAAAGAACACCGCCTATGAAGTGGCGCAGGGCGGCAAAAACGAGAGAGGATGTCACATAAAGAACAATATTGAAGTGGATTTGACGAATTTCGTGGAACTCGAATTGGAAGCGCCGAAAGAGGTCTATTTCGGAAAAGATTATACCGTGCGGTTAAACTTCCGCGGCATAGATTATACTTCAATGAGGCTTCAGACGCGGACGGAAGGCGGCGAGTGGTTTGCCAACGGCGGTGCTTATTTCAGTCTTGCGGAGGCGCGAACGGGCGTAAAGAAGGACTTTACCTTTTCTTTTAACAACCATCACTCCAGTCCGGTGAGATACTACCGCGCCATCGTCGAAGACATGACAACGCATGAATGCGACACTACCGAGGAGGTGAAAGTGAAGTTCTACTATAAATGGCAATACGGCGACGAATTGAGTTATTACAAGCCCGGCGATACCATCGACTACCCGAAACTGGCGGATGAGTGCATGACGTATAAAGTAATATGCGAATGGGACGGCTGCCGCACGTGGGAAGAAGGAAACATGGTGTTCTTCACCCAGCCCAACTACAACGCAGAACTGACAACCGTTCAGAAACAATATACGGTGAAGTTCCTCAACAGCGATTACAAGGTGCTGAAGACCGAGAAAGTGAACTGTGGTGAAGATGCCACGCCTCCTGACGAGACCCCGAAGATGGGCGATATGCTCTTCCGCGAGTGGAGCAGGGACTACACCAACGTGCATGAGAATATGTCCGTCATCGCGCGGTACGATATGGGCAATTATTACTTGAGCGCAGAGTTGGCGGAACATAAGAATGAAAATTATCCGTTTGCGGGTTTTTCCGAGAGCAATGAGCGCGTGATGTTAGACGACCAGTTGGTGTTTGAGACGCAAGTGCAAGCCCCCGCGGCATCGAATATCTCTTACGAGGTGGCTTATTGGAACGACGCGAAAAATGACTGGGGTGACTATGGTGGTGGTATAATGGTTGCCCAATA
Organism: Bacteroidia bacterium; assembly: GCA_021152555.1. Classification (GTDB taxonomy): domain Bacteria; phylum Bacteroidota; class Bacteroidia; order Bacteroidales; family Paludibacteraceae; genus Colicola. The sequence continues at coordinate 30,826 of JAGKVE010000008.1, forward strand.
CTCCGCCGAAGACGCTGCAGCCAAGAAAGTGAACACCTACACTACGACCATAGACGTGGGAATAATAAATTACAATCATTATGTAATGCCATTCCTGCGGCGCATGTCAGTCCGCTTTGCCATGGCCGGAAACGGTGACAAGGTTTATTCGGAGCCGTATGAGTTCGAGATTTACTATCCGATGTATGTCAAGAGCATGATAGACGACCCTGCTGACCCGCAGTTCGCTGCTACTCTGCAGGCATATAATACCGACGGCGACATGAACGAAGGAACCTATTTCCTCATGCCGGTCCGTTATCAGGACACACTGTTCGTTCAGATGGGCGATGGTGCCGGCGGGTGCCTCCAGTTCGCGCGGCAAGACAAACCAAGCGGTTCGCTAACTACCGACGTGGACGACAGAGGTGTTGCCTGGATAATGGGTGTCGGAGAACCTGAGACGATAGAAGTGAAAACAAGCCGCAAAGTGGTATGGTTTAGTGGTACCCAACAGACGCAAGAGTACGATTTCTCGGCGCAAAAACTCGGCAAATATCCGCATGCGTACTATGCGGAGATAGTGAACTGCGGCGGAAGTATAAAGAACATGCCTGCAGACCCGGTATGGGAAGGACGTGTGTTCTTGGGCTGGAAAAAAGGCCTGGATGGAGAAGAATATGCAGATGATGCGTATTTGAATGTACCGGCGATAGGCTGGAATGGCGTGGAGTTTACTGCTCAATGGGAAGACCCGGCGGACCCCGAGTTGCATGACGTGACTTTCATGGGCGGTTTGGACGGCAAGACGGTGCTGAAGGAGCAGCAAGTGGTTGAAGGTAAAGATGCTACGGCACCCGTAGCACCAGAAATAGCGGGTTATACATTCCTCGGTTGGGACAAGTCGCATAATATGGTTATTGAGGATATAGTGGTTACGGCTATTTATGGCAAGGACAATACCAAATGGACCGTCACCTACATGAACGGCAATGAGGTTATCGGCACCGAAGAAGTGGCGGACGGTCATACGGCTCTCGGTATGGAAGTGTCCGCGGCTGGCAAGAAATTCATAGGCTGGGACGAAGACCTGCGGTTCGTGCATAGTAATATAACGACCTACGCGCAGTTTGAAGAAATCACATTCAGCGTCATCTTCCGCGTGGATGGTCAGGAAGTGCATAGTCTAATAGCTGTCTATGGTATATCTATTCAATCCATCATGCCCCCTCTGACTCCCACAAAAGAGCAGACAGACGCTGTTTATTACACGTTTGACGGCTGGAGTCCGAACGTGACTGTCGTAGAGAGCGACCTCGTTCTGGACGCCGTGTTTACCGCCCATCCGCGGACTTACACCGTGACTTTCATCGGCTGGAACGGCGACCCGTGCGAGACGCAGACTGTCGAATACGGCAAGTCGGCCGACAAACCGGCTACGCCTTATTGCCCGGAAGACTGGGTATTCACAGGATGGGACAAATCCTACGATAATATAACGGAGGACGTAACGATTACCGCGCAGTTCTCCGAAAAACCGGATGTGCCGACCTATACGGTGACGATAGCCATAATGGAACATGCAACGGTGGTGGTGCTGAACGACGACCCGGTGGATCTGACGCAAGTACCGGAGAACACCGTGCTGCAACTGAAAGCAACGGTTGATGAGGGCTATCAGTTCGTTGAATGGATGGACGGCGTGAAAACAATCCAACGCGACCTGACAGTTACCGAAGATACGATTGTCTCCGTCGTAGTCGAAGAAACAGACCAGGCAGTAGAGCAAGTGATGTTTGAAAACGGCCCCGCGAAGGTGTTGTATAACGGACAGTTGTATATCCTCCATAACGGCAGGAAATACAATGCCACCGGCAAGGAAATGAAATAGGAGAAGGCTTTGTGTACTTGGCAAGAAGCTGCAAATTTCAAACTCTTTTGTACAGAAATTTGCATATTTCAGAAAAATGTAGTACCTTTGCAGCGTTTTTTGCGAAAGCAACTAATTTTTTACAAAATTAACTAATAAAAATTACTGATTATGAAAAAGATTTTATCTGTTGTAGCTGCAGCCGTTATCGCGCTGAGTTTTGCTTCCTGTAAGGGCGGAAAAAATACTCCCGAGGCAGAGAAATTCGCAATCGCCATTACGGACATTACCTCCACCGGTGCTACCATTACCATTACTCCTGCGGACACCACCGCTTATTACTATTGGAGTGTCGTTGCTTCGGAGTTGCTCCAGAAGTACACAGCAGACAGTATTGCTCTCCTGCTGATGCAACAAGAGGTTGAAGAGTATCAATCTACCTTTGAGAGTCTGGTCGAAGAGGGTTATATCGTGAAAGGTAAGGATGCTTACACTTATTCTACTTTGGATCCGGATACCGGTTATCTCGCTATCGCATTTAATGTGGATAAAGACTTGAAAGTTACCAGTGAGGCTGTCACGAAAGAGTTTAAAACGGCAGAATTCGTGGTAACAGGCCATGAGACATTGAGTTCTAATAATGCAGAGTTTATCGACTATATTGATGCTGCCGGCTTATTCCAAGTGATTCTTGAGGACGACACCAAAGGTCTTGCATTGTACTTGGCTTTCTTCGCAGATGGTCTGGAGGGTGAGTTTACCCAAGATGATCTCTTTGCTCTATACTCCGGTTTTGCTCTCGGTAACAAAGAATATAGTATCGTATCGCTCGCTGTCAAGAATGTTCTTAGCGCAGACGGTACACAGCTGACCGTGACCGGTAAGATGGCAGCAAGCAATGGTATTGAGTACGACCTGAAGTTAGTTGCAACTGCAGATTCCTACGCAGAAGCTGCACCCGCTCGCAAGATTGCTCCGCGCAAACTCTTTTATCGCAGAGCTATCCGCTAATCAAAAAGTCAAACTTAGGTTGTAGATAACTTTTTATTTTTAGACAACTTTTTGAGTTTGTGAAAAATGCAAACTGCTGTAAATAAGCAGTTTGCATTTTTGTTTTGGACAACATTGCTTGGTTGTTGAAAACTTTTTTTGCCAAAATGTTTGCACATTCCAAATAAATATAGTACCTTTGCACTCGATTTCGCACTGTTTATTTAGTCTTACAGGCATAGCCGGTCCAGCAGCATAGCGGTCTTACAGGCGAAGCCGGTCATAAAACGAAGTTTTATATCAAATATTACTATATTATGGAAACATACATTATCAAACGTGACGGTAAAAAAGAGCTTTTTACCATTGACAAAATCAAGAATGCCATATCGAAAGCATTCTTAGCAGTCGGTGCGTTCGCAACCGAAGAGACGCTGGGCGCTATTCTGTCGCACCTCAGAGTACGTAACGAACAAACGGTAGAAGAGATTCAGAACCAAGTGGAGGTCGCATTGATGGCGGAGGGTTATTATCAGGTGGCCAAGGCCTTCATTCTCTATCGCCAGGGACACACTGAGGACCGTGAGACTCAGCAGCGTCTGGATTTCATGATGAACTATGTGCAGGCTTCCAATGCCGCTGAGGGATCCAAATTCGACGCAAACGCCAACGTAGAGCACAAAAACATCGCTACGCTTATCGGCGAACTGCCAAAACAAGGCTTCATCCGTCTGAACCGCCGTCTGTTGACCGAGCGCATCAAAGAGATGTACGGCAAGGAGTTGAGCGACAAGTACATGAGTCTGCTGAACCAGCACTTCATCTACAAGAACGACGAGACGAACCTCGCGAACTACTGCGCGTCGATCACGATGTACCCGTGGCTCATCGGCGGCACGAAGTCGATTGGCGGCAACGCTACTCCTCCGAAGAACCTGAAGTCTTTCTGCGGCGGATTCATCAACATGGTGTTCATGGTGAGCTCGATGCTTTCAGGCGCGTGCGCTACGCCCGAGTTCCTTATGTATATGAACTACTTCATCGAGAAGGAGTACGGCGAGGATTACTACAAGCGTGCGGACGAAGTGGTAGATCTGAGTCTGAAACGCCGCACGATCGACCGCATCATCTGCGACTGCTTCCAACAAGTTGTTTACAGTCTGAACCAGCCGAGCGGTGCCCGTAACTTCCAGTCGGTATTCTGGAACATCAGCTACTACGACCGCTACTATTTCCAGAGCCTGTTTGAGAACTTCCGTTTCCCGGACGGCGAAGCGCCTCACTGGGACAGCCTGAACTGGCTGCAGAAGCGATTCATGAACTGGTTCAACGAAGAGCGTACGCGTTCGGTGCTCACGTTCCCGGTAGAGACGATGGCGCTGCTGGCAGAGAACGGCGATATCAAAGACAAGGAGTACGGCGATTTCACGGCAGAGATGTACGCGAAGGGTCACTCGTTCTTCACCTACGTGAGCGACAATGCAGACAGCCTCTCAAGCTGCTGCCGTCTGCGTAACGCGATCACGGACAACAGTTTCAGCTACACCCTCGGCGCCGGCGGAATCTCGACGGGTTCGAAGTCGGTATTGACGATCAACCTGAACCGCGCTATCCAGTACGCCGTACGTAACAACATCCCTTATCAGGCGTATGTAGAGGAGGTGGTAGATCTGATGCACAAAGTGCAGCTGGCATACAACGAGAATCTCAAGAACCTGCAGGAGAAAGGCATGCTGCCGCTGTTCGACGCCGGCTACATCAATATCGGCCGTCAGTATCTGACAATCGGTGTGAACGGTCTGGTAGAGGCTGCAGAGTTCCTCGGTCTGGAGATCAAAGACACGCCGGAGTATGCGCATTTCGTACAGGAGCTGCTCGGCATCATCGAGAAGAAGAACAAAGAGTACCGCACGAAAGATGTGATGTTCAACTGCGAGATGATTCCTGCGGAGAACGTGGGTGTGAAACACGCCAAATGGGATCGCGAAGACGGTTATGTAGTGCCTCGTGACTGCTACAACAGCTATTTCTATGTAGTTGAAGATACCAGCCTCAATGTGCTTGACCGTTTCCGTCTCCATGGTCGCAAGTATATAGAGCACCTCACCGGTGGTTCGGCACTTCACTGCAACCTGGAGGAACACCTCAGCCAGGAACAATACCGCCAACTGCTGCGCGTAGCGGCTGTAGAGGGATGTAACTACTTCACCTTCAATATCCCGAACACGGTATGTAACGACTGCGGTCATATCGACAAACGCTACCTGAAAGAGTGTCCTCACTGCCATTCGAAGAATGTGGACTATCTGACGCGCGTTATCGGTTATATGAAACGCGTATCGAATTTCTCGGAGGCACGTCAGAAAGAAGCTGCCAAGCGTTATTACGCTGAGAAGTCGAAAGCCCCGAAATGCTGAATCCGTAATTAGTAATTTTTAATTTTAAATTCTCAAATGCGCGTAGCGTCATTTGATATAGTATTTCAGGAGATTCCCGGAGAGGTGACGCTTGCGCTCAACCTCTCCGGTTGTCCTTGTCACTGTCACGGATGCCATAGCCCGCACTTATGGGAAGATACGGGGGAGGTGCTTGATGAGAGTCTGCTGGCTGAACTGACAGGGCAATATAAAGGACTCATCACATGTGTCGCCTTTATGGGCGGAGACCAAGCACCGGAAGAAGTGGCTCACTGGGCTGCATATGTGAAAAATCCTCAATCTTCAATCCTCAATCTTCAATCACCGCTAAAGACGGCATGGTATTCGGGCCGCATGAAAATGCCCGGTACAGACAGCCCATTTGACTATGTCAAAATAGGCCCGTATGTTGAGGCTCTCGGTGGCTTGAAAAGTGAGAAAACCAACCAACGGCTCTATAAGAGGGTAGAAGACAAATGGGAGGATATAACAAGTTCTTTTTGGAAAAAGAGTCTGTGATTAGTGTTTAGTGATTTGCATTTAGAGACTTGTGAGATTATACAACAAACCCCGCGAACTCAATCGCGGGGTTTGTTGTTTTAGTAGATCAGTACTTTGTGGCTCGAAGCCTTGGTACCTTGGTATGCTCTGATGAAGTATATTCCGCTGACAGAAGGCAAGGTGACTTGTGTGGCGCCTTCCTCCATCTTTCCGGTTGAGATAAGCGCTCCGGTGGAAGAGTAAACCTCATATTCGCCTTGCAACTGCGCCTCGATGGTCACTACCGGTAGTTGTCTCGGTGTCTGCGTCGGATAGACGATAATCGGATTTGTATATACATCCTGTGCAGGTTCAACGATAGTGAGCGGACAACTCGGAACGAAGTAGTTCTCGCCCATACGCATAGCGCGCATGACAACCTGGTCACCGGCATGCAACTCTTTATTGAAGAGGTATCCGGAACCGGTATTGGTTTGTAGCACATCGTTAACGAGCCATTCCGTCTGCGCGAACTCAAATCCGCCGTTATACTCCGCCTTCAGCGGAGCAACAACGTCTCCCCAGTTCTGCTCGATAATCCAACTCGGGTACTTCACAAGCAACTTGATACTGTCGGACCGGCTGAGTCCGCATACTCCGTTGTCCAGTACAAGACGCATCGTGTAGTAATCTGGGCGGACGTAATACGGATGATCTTGGTAAACAACGCTTGCATATTGCGGTAGTGTCACGTGAGCAATCATATCTTCCTTGAACGGCTCATTGATGACATCCGCGAATCCTTCGCGTTTAGCGAGCGCGTCAAAATAAACGCTGTAATGCGTAGGACGCTGTCCTGCGTACTCGAAGACAATATCGAATCCTTCGTCATCGGCGCATACTTCGCTGGTACGTGCAGAAGTGATATTGGTCGGGTGGGCAATGGATAACTGCAACGAGTAGATGGCAGAAATATTAGCTTCCAACTGGCGGACGGTATCGGTGTAATAGCCCTCAACGTCGTAGATCTTGCCGCGCCATGTGTACGCCTGACCCGCGCAGATGATGACATCTTCCGTAGCCGGCCGCTGGGTCTCCACCACCGTCAGACGGAGTGTGTACGTACTGTCGCAATCCAGTACGGTTGGCCAGGTACGGTCGTAAATACCGGTCTCGGTGTAGGTACGCCCGTTCCAGTTGTACGACTCGTAATCAGCTATAGTCGCGTTCTCATAGAAATGATACGACGGATTGACGGTCAAATCAAGGTGGAGAATGCTGTCACATCCGTCCACAGTCTTGAGGGTGAAGTCATAGTGTCCCGCACGCGTGATGGATTTGCCTGCAAACTGCATCGTATCGCCGTCGCAGATAGCCCACCGCTCGGTAGGCAGGTCATATGCGGGGGAATCGTACACTTCGACGCGGTACAGACTATCCATCGCACCGCTGATCTTTGACCGGCGTGGGAAGGTGTAGAGACCTGCCTGCGTGATTGTTGTACCGTCAATCTTGATCTCCGAACCTGGACAGAGCGGCATCGGATACCACGGCGACAGATGTTTCGCAATCACAATCTGGAATCGTACTACCGAGTCGCAGAAGAATTGGTTGCGCAGCGTGTCGGAATAAACGGTATCACCTTTCGTGTACATACGTCCGTCACGGAAGTAGGGCAACTCGTCTGCGGATACGTAGGCTGTCGGCGCGATGGTGACTGACGCCGGACGAACGGTCAGGTCCAGATAGATGATACTGTCGCCATGCTCGGTTGTATGGCTGTACGTGCCGGCAAAGGTCAGTTTCTCTCCGTAGAAGTCGTAATAACTGCCGCGGCATATATCCGCTTTCCTGCGAAGCTCAACGACACGCTTGGAATTGACAACAATCTGGTAGATAGAGTCACAACCGTGGATGGATGTCAGAGTGTCGTAGTAAACGCCCGGCACGGAGATGTCAATACCATGAATCTTGGTGTTATAACCCGGAACAATCTCATATTTCTCTTTCAGGAAGTATGACTCGTGTATATTGACTACCAGATGGTAAACACTGTCAAATCCGTACCGCGTCGTCAACAGACTGTCTTTGTACAATCCCGATTCGGAGATGATATGTCCGTGCCAATGCAGCGTGTCGGGCTTACAGAGGTCAACCGAATCGAAGAAGAAGTACGATGGATGGACTTCCAGATGGAGATGGTGAATACTGTCACAACCATAAATAGTAGTATCCGAGAAGACGTAATCGCCCGGTTTGGTAAGGGTACGCCCATTGAAAATATAGTTCTGCTTGTCGGATATATGCACCGTATCCGTTCTGTTGAAGGTCGGGTGTACGCGTATTACATATCTGATAATCGAGTCACAGCCTGCTACAGAAGGAATAGTATCCGAGAAGATGGTATTCTCGCGGTACACCTTTCCTTTATACGTGAAGGTGTTGCCTTGACACAAATCAATGGTACGCTCACTGCGTTTGGTCTTGTTCACAACCAGGTTCAGTGTTTTGATGACACGTGCGGAGTCATTCCAAACCGTACGCAGTTCATAATCACCTTCTGCGTTGTACGGAATGCCGTGCCATATGAACGGCAAGTCATGGTCGCATATAATGGCAGTAGTGTCGGTGTTGATAACTTTGAGTACGGAGAGCACCATCTCATGCGTGTTATAACACTGGTTACCGTTGTCCACTCTGTGTGTATAGGTGCCGGCGGTCTTATAGTATGTGCCGTAGAAGAGAATCGAGTCGCCTTCGAATATAGTTTTCTCCTCACGCTGGAAGGAAACAGGTATGACGTTCAAGTGCAGTTTGACAATCGAGTCACAACCGTTAGCAGCAACAAGCGTATCGCGGTATTCACCCTGCGCGTTCAGGTTCTGTCCCTTGAACTGATAGTAACTGTCACTACAGATTGTACGATGAATCGTCGTGTCTTTCGGCTGGTTGACAACCAGTTGCAAACCGTAATACATCCGTACGCCGTTGACATAGGTCGTATCGTTACGATAGATACCGGCGGAATAGAGCGGTGTTACCTGACCGTTCCATTTGTTAACCCAGCGGTACGGCAATTCGTAGTCGCATACCGTCACAACGGTATCTACAGCTGGGTGAAGGATGACTTTCACTATCGTCGTGCTGTCACATCCGGAAGGCGTCAGACCTTTGCGGGTGATGATGGTGTCTTTGCTAATCCGCTCGCCGTTATAGATGAATACCTGGCCCTCTACAATATGCTCTTCGCGGTAGTTGTAGTAGGGCTTGTTCACTTTCAATACCAGTGTGACAATCGAGTCACAACCGTTTGTTGCCGTGAGTGTATCACGGTACGTACCGCCAACCTTCAGGTCTTGTCCGCCGAAGGTGTAGAAATTACGGTCACTTTCGCAAATACTGTCATAAACAGTAGTGAACTTAGGCTCATTGACAATCAGTTGTAAACCGTAATACATCCGTTCGCCGTTGATATAGGTCGTATCGTTGCGATAGATACCGGCGGCGCGAAGTAGTGTCTCCTGACCGTTCCATTTATTAACCCAGCGGTACGGCAGGTCATACTTACAAACGGTAACTACGGTATCTACAGCAGGGTGGAGGATTACTTTGAGTACCGTCGTGCTGTCACATCCGGAAGGCGTTAGACCTTTGCGGGTAATAATGGTATCTTTGGTAATGTCTTCACCGTTGTATTTGAATACCTGTCCCTCAACGATATGTTCCTCGCGGTAGTTGTAATACGGCTTGTTGACCGTCAGTATGAGCGTGACAACAGAGTCGCAGCCGTTCGCGGCACGGAGCGTATCACGGTATGTACCGCCAACCGATAGGTTCTGTCCCTTGAAGGTGTAGAAATTACCGTCCTTCTCGCATATGCTGTCTCGGATGGTAGTGTTCTTTACCGGCAATACATTCACATAACGTACATACGTACTATCATAACCATCATGAGTTTGCAGGTGTTTTACGTATGTGTCGGTGGTGTATATTCCCTCTTTGAAAACAACAGTACTGTCGGCGTTATACCAAGTGTACGGTGTCTCACTTGTACAGATGGTCACTGTGTCTCTGAAGAAATACGTCGGATGGATCCGCAGACTGAGACTGTCAATAGAATCACAGCCGGTAGGCGTTACAAACCGGTATGAATACTCTCCGGAAGCCCTGAGGGTTTCACTTCCCAATAATACTCCGCCCTGTTTATGTTGCCATACATAAGGAGTATCCACGTCGGCGATATCTACCGTACGATGTTTCAGATATTTCGGGAAGACGTTCAGTTGAAGCGTAATGATGGAGTCGCAACCATACTGGATACTGGTCAGTGTATCGTAGTATACGCCTTGATTTTTCAAGAAACGCGGCTTGTTGAGTCTCGACAAACCGAAACGTATCGAGTCTCCGTCGCAGAGCGTGTCTATAATCGTCGTGTTGAGGATCGGCAGCACGTTGATATAGACGGTGCGGATACTGTCGTAGCCGTCCTTTGTCTGCGTGTAGTACGTATAGGTATCGCTCTCAGTTATATCATCGCGGTTCTGCCATGTGTACGGCGTCTGGTCATGACAGATGGTGATGGTGTCTTCCTGTATCATGTAGGTGTTGTAGAAGTACAGGCTGAGGCTGTCAATCGAATCGCATCCGTACCGGCTCGGCATTGAGAAATGGTATTCGCCCGTAGCGTACAACATCTGCGTTGAGTCTTTGGCTATGCCGTTCTCTTTCCATACATGTTTCCATGGATAGGGTTTGGTACTATCCGGCAGATGAACGGTCTTATGGGTCAGCAGTTTCGGGAAGGCGTTCAAGCGCAGGATGATAATCGAATCGCAACCATTCACTATCCGTGTCAGCGTATCCTGGTAAGTGCCGGACTTCGAGAGGAACCGCGGTCTGTTGCTCTTCGTCAGACCGAAACGTATCGAGTCGCCGCCGCAGATACTGGAATCCAAATACGTGACAGTTATCTCATGATAATGGACGTACAAGTCATAAATACTGTCCAGTTTGATGCGTGTGTTCAACGTGTCGTAGTAATGTACGTCTCCGTCGGCATTGGGCGCAGTGAAAGTCTGTGTATAGCCGGTTTCCCAGGTGTGCTTCAGTGTCTCTTTCGCCTTTGCGCATACACTGATGGTGTCGCAGAAGACGTGCGTCTTGTGAACCCTTAGGTATAGACTGTCAATCGAGTCACAGCCGTTGGTGCTTGGCATGAGGAAGGTGTATAGACCGGATGCTTGCAATGTGTCAACGGTGTCTGTCGGGTGGGCAGGCCAGTTATGGCTCCATAAGTACGGCAATTCGCGGTCGGTAATGCTTACCTCCTTCGGCTTGGTCACAACGCGCGGACGAACAAACAGATATAGTGTCACAATCGAGTCGCAGCCGTTGAGAGCCGTCAGCGTGTCGTGGTAGATACCGTTCTTGGTCAGCCAGCGTTCTTGTGTCGCACGGAGGGTGTCGAACCGCAGACGGGTGTCCTCGCAGATTGTGTCGTAGAGAACGGTGTCACGGATGATGCGCGTGGTGACGAACAAATCATAGATACTGTCACGACGGTTGTAGGTAACCAGCGTATCAATCACATGGAACGTGGAATCATTGCGACCGGCATTGAAGGTACTCACATACCCGTCTTTCCATGTGTGGTTCAACTGTTGTTGAGACTTAGCACATACATTGATGGTGTCACGGTACAGGTATGCTGTATCAACAATCAGATGTAACGTATAGGTTAGCTTGCAAGGTATTGAGTCGGAGTTCTTCTCGTTTGCAGGACCTATTGAGTCGTAGTCGTTCGAGTAATAACGCCATGCTCCGCCCCACCAGATGGAGTCACCCAATAGGATATGTGCTGTGGTGTCTTTCTCTTCCGGATGAACGAACTTGACGGTCCATTTGGTAATACTGTCACATAGGTAACTACGGTCGTTGTGCGTGTAATTGTACATCGTTGCCTGATGATGCGTATCTACCCATGGAGAGTAGGTCTGAACGGTATCGTAGTAAACGGTATCTTTCTTGACCCATATGGTCTTCGGCCAGAAGAGCTGGACGGAATCGCCTTCGCATAGATAAACGGTAGTGTCTTTAGGCAGTTTCTGTCTCGGACGAACGATGATGTGGTGATAATAACTACTGTCACAGTTATAGACAATGGTGTCATGGTTGTACGGAATACCTAACCATTTACCTTGCCATTCGCCGGCAAACTGTCCGCCGTTTGCTGCTGCAAAAGTAGGATTGGTCAAATTGCCGAGTACAACCGGATTAACGGCAATGTCATCCTCACAGCGGAACGTGGAATCAGTCTTTGTCAAAGATGGAATGATACGCAGTGTCAGGTTGATGGTAGAGTCACAGCCGCAAGCAGTGGTATCCGTGTGTGTGTAGAAACCTTCTGCCCAGAGTTCCGCCGGTGTCTGGCGCCCTAAGATATAAGGCAACTCATGTTCGCATACCGTGTCAATGACATTGTAGGTATAGACGGTGTCCACAATGATATGAACATGGAATACGGAGTCGCAGGGTTGTGTATGAGTGTGAGGGATAACCTCTACGCGATCAATGAACGTGGTGTCTTTGAAGTAGAGCGAATCGCGCCATAAAGCACCCTTGTTGACGCATCCGTGGATATAGACGGTGGTGTCATACGGGTGAACAACCGTCAGATCCATCCGGTAGATGTCTGTGATGTTACCTTCGGCGTCATAGATAGTGTCGCGATAAGTGCCGGAAGTGTAAAGAGTCCTCGGAGTCCCTTGTAGTTGTGGGTGTTCCCAAACAAGCGGGTATTTCTTGTCAGGGTGTACATCTTTTCCCGTGTCATTGGAGCAAAGGATACGCTCGTCGCCTAATTCCTGAATAACGCGCAACTCGCTGATACTGTCACATCCGGTCAGTACGCTTTGCTGTACATCGGTATAGGAGCCGCCGCGTGTAATCGTCTGACCTTTCCATGTGATTGTTTCACCGGCTTTGAGAATAACGGTTTCTATGTGCCGTTTCGTCGGGTACTGATAAATTTCCGTATAGACGAGGCTGTCACAACTGTTGCTGCTGCGCAGAAGTGTAGTGTCACGATAGACACTGTCCGGAACAAGGTTGAAATACCGTTTCCCATTGATTTCATATGCTTCGCCTTCGCAGATATGTACCTGTTGGTGTAGTTCGTAAATCGGGTAGATGGTCAGAGTCAGGCGGAAGATACTGTCAAAGCCGTTAACGGTGGTGTATTTGTGCTCATAGGTCTTGGTCTCTCCTGCCGGATGGCTGTACTCGATGGCTAGCTTGTCCGGGTCTTGTGGCCCGTCAAGCCATTTGTACGGTGCCTCGTTCTGGCAGATAGCAGTGTCCTTGGTGAATGTGTAGGTCGGGTAGGTATAGACAATCAGTTCCTCGCGGTTGTAACATCCGCCGTCTACCTGCTCTTCGTAACGGTATGTACCGGCGTGGTTCACTTTCTGGTCATGCCATATACGGGTAGTGTCGTTGTCAGCTATATGGAGTGTGTCGGATTGGAACGACGCCGTATTGAAATGGATGAATGTCTTGATGATACTGTCACAACCGTGCAATGTCGGCAGGGTGGCGATAACGGCGGTATCTTTGGTGTAACTCTCGCCGTTGTAGCGCACAACGCCGTCTCCGCTGCAAGCGTACAGATGATAAACGAAAGTATCTTTGCTTTCCGGCCATACGGTCAGTTTCAGGATAAAGATAGAGTCCGGCGTTGTCGGTGTGGACTGAATCGAGTCAATGTACGTACCTGAGGTGGAGTAGTCTTTGTCGCGCCATGTGAAGATGTCGCCGTCACAGATTTCCTTGATGGTCGTATAAGTGTTCGAATGCGGCGTTGCAGGAATCATCCCCACGCCGATCTCATACGTACTATCACAGCCGTTGATCGTGGTGTGCTGGTCGCGGAACAAGCCTTCGGTATTGATGCTCAAACCATGCCACAACAGAATCTCGCCCTGTGTGATGGTTGCCGTGTCGTGGAAATAGTAACTCGGCATCTTGTCCAGATAGAGCGTTACAATCGAGTCGCAGCCTTCTGCATTGCGTAGTGTGTCGTAAACGGCGGCGGAGTTGGTGTAGGTCACGCCTTTCCAGTCCATTTTGTCGCAGAAGGTCAATGAACGTGACGAGCGGCTGGCTGCTAATACGGTCAGTTGTAACTCATAGATGCTGTCCTGACCGGTGATGGTCTGATAACGGTCGTAGTAACTGGTCGTCTTACCTACGTTCTGGCGGCTGAGGTTGGACATCCCGTGCCATGCGTACTCATCACCCTCACAGACTGTCATCGTCTCTACGAAATGGTATTTTGTGTCGTTGAGCGTGAGGATGAGACGGTAGGTCTCTTTGCAGCCCGTCTGACTGTTGTCGTGGTATTTGTTGTACGTACCGGCGGCATTGATGGAAACGGTCTCTTGTTGACCTTCATGTGTGTAAATCCATGTGTATGCGCCTTTACCGTCCCATGTTGCATTCGTTACATGTACCTCCGTCGGGTTCTTGATGACGGTAATCCGGTATGTGGTGTCACAGCTGTACCGGTCGAAATAGGTACCGGCTTCAGAATAAGTCTTGCCGTTGAAAGAAACGGTCTCGCCGTCGCATACAGTTAGTGTCTGCGGCAGTTCGTATGCCGTCAGAACCGTCAGATGTAGGCGGTAGAGTACCTTTTGGCCGCCCTGTGTCTCAATTCGCTCGTAGGTCTTGGTCTCGCGACCGGTGATGCCATGCCAGTAGAGTATTTCGCCCGGACATATGGTCGCTGTAGTATCTACGGTATCGACATAGTCGGTATAAAGGACCAGACGGACAATTGAGTCACAGCCGGAACGGTTGGTCATAACTGTATCATAGATACCCGGTACGGCGTAGGTCTTGCCATTGATGTCCCATGTGTACTCCGTTGTGCCGTCTTGCAGGTGGGGGGCCACCAGTACCGTGTCGGCATCAACGACATTTAATGTTAGCACAACGGTCGAGTCACAGCCGTTCTGCAGGTAGGTGTACGGATAAACGCCGGGTTCGGTGTAGGTGGTACCGCCAAAAGTGATACTACTGCCGCGGCAGATGGTCTTTTGAATGTAAGTAGTCGGGTATTCGGTAACTGTCAGGACTAAACGGTGATAGATACTGTCGGTGTAACCATCAGCTGTTTGTTCTATCTCTTGATAAGTGCCCGAAGTTGTATAGCGTTTACCGCGCCAGTCGTAGTAATCGCCCCAGCAGATAGTCACGCGTTCTTCGTCTATCAGGTCACGTTTGTTGGCGATGATTGTTACAATGGAATCACAGCCGTTAGCGGTCTTAAAGATGAAATCGTGTGCTTCGCCCTCGTTGAACGAGTAACCGCGGTATGAGGCAGGGAACGAGAAGAATTCAACCGTCTCCGAAGTGCGGACAATGGGATGAACAGTCAGCGTCAGATGGTAGATGCTGTCTTTTCCGCTTACTGTCTTCATCTCCTTGTAGTAGTCGTATATGCCGGGTGCCAAGTTGGCGTATGTGGTGCCGTTGACAGGCCATGTGTAACTGTCGTTGGCGCACATGGAAGCTGTATGCTCAAAGTGGTATGAACTGCTGTCAACGGTCAGTATCAACCGGTAGATGTCGTTACAGCCGGTTGTAGGGTTGTACTCTAAGTGGCTATATGTGCCGGCTTTGTTGATGACGGTGTCTTTCGCGGTGCCGTCAATCATGAGACGCCATGTGTAGGCATTGTCGCCGTTGAAAGTAGCCTGTGTGATATAGGTTTGGGACGGGTTCTGCGTTACTATTATACGGAAGGTTGTGTCACAACTGTACGGCTCCTCGTATGTGCCGGCAGTAGAGTAGGTCTTGCCGTTGAAGGAAACGGTTTCGCCGGCGCAGAGAGAGAAATGCTTTTCTACCATCTCTTTCGTTTGTCCCGCTACGGTCAGGTGCAGGCGGAATACAATCTTGTCGCCGTTAGCCTGGCTCTCCACGTTCTCGTACTGGCCTTGTGTATAATAACGTGTTCCGTGCCATTCAAGGTAGTCACCGCTGCATATTGTTGCCGTCGTGTCAACTGTATCCACATGGTTCGCAGTCAGTACCAGTCTAACGATACTGTCGCACCCGAAGGCACTCGTCATCATCGTGTCAACGGTCATCGGGGTCGTGTACTCTTTGCCTGTCACATTCCATGTGAATTTCTCGCCCTCATCGCGGCGGAAAACCTGTGTGGAGATAGGCGTTTCGGCAATGTTTAAACGTAATGAAATGATTGAGTCACAGCCGTTTATGGCAATGAGTGTATCATAATAAATGCCTCGTTCGGTCAGTTGTTTGCCGCCGAAAACGGTGTAGTTCCCGCGGCATATAGTCGTATCACGGCTGCCGCCGATGATAGCTGGAAGAACGGTCAGTACCAAGCGGTGGTAGATGCTGTCGTAACGTCCGTTCTTGGTCTTCTCTGTCTCGTTATATTGTCCGGCGATGGAGTATTGTTGTCCTCTCCATTCGTACGAATCGCCGGCGCAGATAGTCTTTTCTTCAATGTCTAATGTTGTACGTTGAACAGCGACAATCTCAATGACGGAATCGCAGCCAAGCGTGTTAGCGACGGTGTCGTAATACCTACCGGCATTTGGTATAGTGATTCCGCGGTATGAGGCAGGGAACGAGAAGAACTCAACGTGTTCGCTACTTCGGGAGATTTTATTGAATGTTACATGCAGGGTATAAACGCTGTCTTTGCCTGCTTTGGTGACGTAACTATCCGTATAGTCGTATGTTCCGGTATGCTCGTTGCCGCGAATCGTCTGACCATGCCATTCGATTACATCGTTCTCGCATAGTGTGCGTTCTTCGTCGAAGTGGTATTCAGCGCTGTCAACGGTCAGCACCAGGCGGTAGATATCATTACAGCCGGTAACGCTGTTCGGTACTGTCTGTTCGTAGATTCCTGCTTTGGTCTGTGGGTAGGTTGTCCCGTTGACATCCCAGTTATACGTACTCTTCCCGTCGAACGTGGCGTTGGTGATGTAGGTGGTGGACGGCTGACGGGTAACGTTTACCTGATAAAGCGTGTCGCAGGTATAGTAGTCTTCATACATGCCCGGCTCACTATATTCCTTGCCGTTGAACGTCGCTGTTGTTCCGGAGCAGAACGTTAGTTGTTTGTCAATTACCACTAATCGTTTGGCGGTTAAGTGCAGAATATAAAGCCGTTTGTCGCCGTTCGGCATATCGACATACTTGGTGTAGTCGCGTGTGGTATAACCTACTATTCCGTTCCATACCAACGAGTCTCCCGGACAGATGGTAGCTGTATGCTCAATGGTGTCCACGTGTTGTGTGGTCAAAATCAGGCGTTCCACGGCATCACAGCCGTTAGCGTCCTGACGCCGATGGTCATAAACACCGGCGGTGGAGTAACTCTTGCCCGTCACATCCCATGTGAACGACTCTCCGGCTTGTATCGTACGGACGGTGACTGACGTATCGGGTTTGCTTGCAATTAGCGAGAGTACCACTATCGAGTCGCAGCCAGACACTTGGAATGTGTCGCGGTATGTACTTGTCTGTGTGTACTGCTTGCCACCGACGGAGTACGAAAAGCCTTCGCAGATAGTCTTGTTGAGATAGGTGGTCGGGGTGTTCTTTACCGTCAGATGTAGAATATGTGTCGTGTCGCCTTTAACCACGGTGTAGGTAGAGGACTCGGTGTAGCGTTGTCCCTG
This sequence comes from Bacteroidia bacterium, assembly GCA_021152555.1. Taxonomy (GTDB): domain Bacteria; phylum Bacteroidota; class Bacteroidia; order Bacteroidales; family Paludibacteraceae; genus Colicola. Next base: position 48,288 of record JAGKVE010000008.1, read on the forward strand.
CCATTCGTAATAACTGCCGCGGCATATCAAGGCATCCTGCTCATCGATTATATGCCGTTGGTTGACGATGATGGTGTAAGTGCTGTCACAACCGGTGGACGAGGTGTATGTCACGGTCTGTGTGCCCGGCGCACTGAACGTCTTGCCGCGATGGGTGAACGGGAACGCATCAACCTCTATGCGCTCAGTCTTGTTGAAACGCGGTACTACCGTCAAATGCAATACATAGATGCTGTCCCGTGCACCGCTGGTGCCCGGCTTTAGATGGTACACCGTGTCCGACAACGAGTAGGTGTTCCCGTCCGCCGGCCATGTGTACGAACTGCCGTAACAGATGGTCGTGTCGAAAACCGAATAGAAGGCCTCTGTGGACACGCGTTCTGTCACTGTCAGCGTGAAGATACTGTCACAGCCGTCAACCGATTTGTACGTACGGACATACTTACCAGGTTTGCGGATTGTGCGGCCGCGCCATACAAAGGTCTGCCCCGCCTCTATCTCACGGCTTTCCGTCTGACTGTAAGACGGGCGGAGATTGACAATATACACGTAGATACTGTCAGCACTCGGAGACGCCACTTTGATGGTGTCGCGGATGATTGTGTCTTGGAATACTTTGGTAACGCCGTCGAACGATATCGTGTCGCCAGGACAGAGGTTGTAATGTCGCGTGGAGATAATACCGTTGGCTGCGTAGCCGGTTAACGCAGCGCATAATAACAAAGCGCTGCTTAAAAAGCGTACTATGTGTTTTTGCATCTTCATATTCGTATTTTTCAAAGTGTGCTCGAGTCGTTATCGAGCCGTTATCGAGTCGTTATCGAGTCAATATCGAGCCGTTATCGAGAGATAATCACTTTTTGCTTTTGACTTTTGACTTTCGACTTTTGACTTTCTTCTTTCAACTTTCCACTTCTCTCAACTCTAAACTTTCAACTCTCAACTAATTATAGCACATACACCCATGGTGGAAGCCGACGCGTGCTGTGCGGCTGCCGCCAATCATGTAGGTCAACTTGACGCCCGTGAAGAACGGTACTGTACGTGCAGGTTGGGCGAAAGTGTTGATATGTGGGTTGATTTGTATCTTGGTAGCGTCCCATTTACCGGGCTCTACTTCCGTTGTCAGACGGGTCTTCCATGTCTCCCCTTCGCGTTCGCGTAATTGGTTGTTCAGACCGTATTCGAAATAGAATGCTACTTTGAGTACATGGCATAAACGGCTGCTCGTTGGTAATGAAGAGAGCAGGTCATATCCAATCTCGCCTATCAGCGAGGCGCCTACGTTAAGGTTCACTTTGCTGTTCCCCTCGTACGGATAATCAGTGTACCCGTGTTCCGGCATGTTCTCAAAGGTAGTCTGGTAGAAATGATTGGTTGCACTCAGGTTATATACGCCCTTCGTGTGTACGTTCGGGTTGAGCGCATAGCTCACTTTCACTCCGGCGCCGACATGAAATCCGCGTACATAGTAACCTAACAGCACGGGGATATCGATATAGTTCCACTCCATATTATCTATTTGGTTGACGCGGTAATGGAAAGTATTAGGTTTGTTCTGCGTGTCCAGCCCGTCGTGGTCGTCAATATACTCGCTTACCTCGAGTGACGAACGGTGAAAACTCATCTGTACGCCCACACTCGTCCATAAACCGCTGTTACGGAACTCATAGCCCAGTCCAATTGAACCGCCAGCCTTGCCGTGAGGCATTGCGTTCGGAAGGCTCGTCTGCAGCATCGAGTAACCTACACTGCCGCTTATGTAACCAAAGTGGAAATCATCGCCGTCTTCAAACGCGCTGTGTCGTCTAAGCCATGATTGGGATTGAACACCTGAAACCAGTAATAGCATGAGCGCTATCATCAGCAGTTTCTGACTTGCCGGCCTTGAAAAAATGTATCTCATAGTACACTATTGTTTTCTTTAATATTAATTATAATTACGCGCAGGGCGCGTGCATTCCGTACGCACATACGTGCTAATTAGGGCGCAAAGATACAATAAAAATTCCATATATAAAAATTTTTTGTATGAAAAGTATAAAAAAAACTGATTTTTTACACAATAAAATATAGAATTATACTTTTTTTTGAAAAAAATGCAGAAATATTTGGTCATATAAAAAAAAAGCAGTACCTTTGCACCCGCTTTTAGGAAATGACGATAAATCGTACTTCGTATATCGTCAAATCGTAAATGCGCGTCGCGACCTTTGAGGTCGCTCGCTTATGGTGGTCTTAGCTCAGTTGGCAGAGCATCGGATTGTGGTTCCGAATGTCGTGGGGAGCTTAAGACGAAAACTCTAATCCGTTGTAACTGAATAAGTTACGGCGGATTTTCGGTTAAAGTGGCCCGAAAATGTCCCGAAAATTCATTCAAAAAATTCGGGAAATAAATCGAACAAAAGCACTAAAATATCTGGCATCGTAACTCTGTTTTCAGCAAAGAAAATGGAGAAAAAAAAATGTCAACTCTTAGTCAATTTTCACCGCTCTTTGCGGGCTATGCCCCAGCGGTAGTGAAACACATTGCGACCGGATGGTTTATCGAGTATTACGTAACCAATCCTTTCACCCAAACATTAGAGCGTCGCAAGTTCCGATTAAACAATCTGCGCAAGCGTTGTCGTACTGCAATGGAGTTCAGAGTGCAGGCGAACACAATCTGTAGCCAACTCAATGTGAAGCTGGCTAACGGATGGAATCCTTTTAACGAGGATGTCAAAACGGAGAACCCGGGCGCAGTACCTATTAAGATTGTTTACGAGCAGTATTTCCGTGACGTGGAAAAAGATCTTCGTCCTGATACTCTACGCGGTTATAAGGCATTCAGCCGTAGGCTTCTTGAGTGGTGTGATAAGAGAAGCCCGGATATGCTGTTAAAGGACTTCTCTGATGTAATGGCTGTCCGCTATCTGGACGAGCAGCGCCAAAAGAACAATTGGGTAAATGCCACCTTTAACAATAACCTTGTGAGCGCCCAAGCATTCTTTACTTGGTGCGTGAAGAAGAAGTTCATCGAGAAGAACCCATTCTACGGTATTTCCAAGAAGAAGAAAGAAGCCAAGAAGCGTACCATAATTAACGCAGACGCACGTGCTATCATGCGTGAATGGTTTATGAATAATAATCCGGGTTATCTGCTCATCTGTGAGTTGGTGTTCCAATCGCTGATCCGTCCGACCGAAATCAGCAAACTGCGCGTGAGCGACGTTGATTTGGAGCACAAAGTAATTCACTTGGATGGCAGTATAACCAAGACAAAGTACTCGCGTAAAGCCGTGTTGAGCGACGAACTGATTGAGATACTTGGACGTAACATCCAAGGAGCGAACCAAGATGATTACCTCATCAGTAACGGCTACCTGCCCGGCAAAGAGCCTATCAGTTCCCGCATGTATCGCAAGACGTGGGACAAAATGCGTAAGCAGTGCCACCTCCCGGACACCATGCAGCTCTACTCCCTCCGTGATACGGGTATTATCAGCCTGTTTGATAATGGAGCAGACGCAAATACTGTCAAGGGAGCAGCAGACCACCACAACCTCAACATTACGTCCATCTACTGTGACCACGTGGATGACAACCTTGTTGAGAAAGTCCGCAAGCACTCGGCTAAGTTCTAAGAGATTGGCGGTCGGGGATTAGTCCTCGACCAGCCAAAACTCTCCTTTCATCAGTTCTGACATCCCATCTTCCGTGAAGGTAGCGGTTATCTTCTCACAGATATACCGCTGCCCATGGATGACGAACAGCGAACGAACATTCGGGATATCTTTCGCAAGGAACTTGAACTTGTATTTCTTATTGGATGCTATGCGGTGCGTATTGGCATTTGATCCGAACAAGTTAGAGCGCAGGCGCATACTCAAGCCTGTCAGCTCAAAGTCCATCTCACGCGGGTACGTCAGCACATTGTCAATCACCGGAAACAACAACTTCCCGCGCATAGCATTATGGGTGCTACCCGTCCAGAAGCCCATATATAACTTGTCAAAGTACTCTACCGACCTTTCACTTTCGCCTGCTGATAGCTTCTTATCGGCATAGTCCCATGGTATCGTATTATTGGCACCGTTCAGGTACTCGCCACATTCCAAGAAGAAGGCATTGCCTTTGAAGTTGCCGTCAGCGTATGCTTCATCGATCCATACCGGGACAATCTTCATCTCAATCGTCTCTGCATTCTCATCGACGATAGAGTCACCAAACATATTGACCGGCTCCAAGGTGTTCAGATAGCGGGTATTGCCGGACAAATTAGCAGGCTGATTAGGGTCAACCAAATACGAGCCATAGTTGCGCAATACAAAGTATGTATCTTCATTCCGGCAATAGTAGAGATAGCTTGGACTCCAGCCGTTGTATTCCTCCTGCACATAGTCCGCTGCACCTCTCATTTCTATATAGAGACGCTGCGCACCATTTACTTCCTTGTAGAATTTGCCATTATTATACGTGCCCAAACTATAGGACAAAATAACGTCCTGCGTTTTCATCATATCAACGAACCATTTGCAGGAATAGTATTTCCATTTCCGGTGGTTACACTCTGCAAATTTGAGGTTGACGTATTCCCTGTATTTACAAGAACCAGCATCCTCCACGGTTGAGGAGAACTCGTCCACGATGTTCGTTAACTCAACTGTACCCGCCGAAGCAATCGCTTCCGTAGAGAAACGGAATGATATATGCTTCGAAACATGATCGATGTCGAACTCTCCATTGAGGAAATATTCCAATTGCTCAAACAGCTCTGTGAGCGTCCAGTGCGGCAAAGCCGTTGCCCAGTTGAAACACTTCCACGCATATGGGAGCGTATTGCATACGATAAGGTAGCGATATTGACTATCCATCAGCTTTGAGAAATCATACGAATAACCGACCGCGTTGCAGATCTGCTCAAGGAGATAAATGAGATACGGCTGGAACGACAGTCCACGCGTATCGTAATACCACGACGAAGGCCAGTTGTCTGTATCGTTGGTGCGGTTCTGAAGGTTGCCGGTGGAGTTATTGACCCACGGCAAAGCAAGATAATTAAGCCCATTACTTATGCTATGCGCTATGTGCGAATTAGCAGGAAACGAGGACGGCGAAGTGTCAGGATAGCCCAAGTCCATTTCATTGATATAGATGATATCGAAATCGTCGGCATAGTTCGAGACGGACTTGCCTTCAAGGAACTGCGTCTTAACCTCAATATCGCTTATCTCCGTGATAGTGATAGAGCCATGACGATAGAATAATCCATTCCTAATCTCACAGTCAAAAAGCAGTTTCTGCGCCACTACGTCCTTGCGGTTTATATGCCCGAAAATAGCTAAGTTTTCAGGACATCCGGCAAGCGGGAACGTAATTGACAAGGAATAACTGTCAGCACCGGAGAAATACCGATTTTCGCTAACGAAATCGAACGACGTGCCTTTCTTGAGCACGGCTAATTTATTGTCCACATATATCTCCATTATCTTCTTGATTTAGGGGTTTTGTTACGCATTAACTGTTCATACTCATCTTGGGCTTTCTTGATGCCCGTGTCACCGGTAACGGTGTTCACAGTCACAAACGGCTCATGCAACCGTACATTCATTTCGTTGACGGAGCGTGATAAGGCTTGCGACGCGGCTGCGACTGCAAGCAGTTCGCCATTAGAGGAAGCCTGTGCCATTCGTTGGGGAGCCGTGATAGACTGCGAAACATCCGAAGCAGACAAGCGCCCGATGGTGTTGGTACGCTGGGCATAATCGAGTGTTTCAATCATAGCCCGTGCTTGGGGATTGCGGAGCAAGTCTTGACTTGCTACCCATTCTCCTGCATGGACGATACCGGCAGGTTCGTCCTTGCGTCCGGGTTTGGTGAAGCCTCCTTCCATATAGCCCTGCGCCTCGGACGCCTGTTGTTGCTTCTTGATGGAAGCAATCTGAATAGCTCCAGCGGCTACAGCCATAGCAGCTGCTATAGGTGCCATGATGAAGCCGACCATCGGAATTGCAGCAGCCGAGGAGTAAGCAGAGATAGCAGACATGGCTGTTTGTGCCACGGCTTGCAGAACCTGCATTGCAAACATCTTCCGGTTTGCTTCCTGCTTAGCCTTACCTATCTCCGCTTGCTTCTGCTGCTCCAGAGCGACCTCTTGCGACTTATTACCCTCCGCATACGAGATTTCCCGGTCATACTTCCTTTCTATCTGAGCCGTTTGGATATCCAACTCGGCTTGGATGATTTCCGACAAGCCGGAGAAGATGGCTCCCATCTGATTGACGATCGTTGAGAACGATTCGGTCATGGCTTTGCCTGCATCGGACTCCAGCCATGCGATGCTATCGTCAATGGCTCCCCGGAAGGACTTTTTAAGTTCCTTCGCTTCACGCTTGTTATACTTGCGTGCCAACTGATACTTGGCTTCGTAGAAAGCGCGCTCTATGCGTAACCTATCACGTTTACTGTCACCGGCAGCCTTCAACATCTGCCTATATACCAACTCCAGGTTCTGCATGTCCCGTTGGTAGGACTCGTCGTCCGTAATGCGGAAGCCTTTGGTAAAATACGCTTGGCGCATTTTCTCTTGCGCTTGCCGGGCTTCCTGCAAGTGCTTCTGTTGGTATTTGAGCGATGTATCGTGATAGTGTTTCTCCGCGCGTAGCTTCTCTTTGGATCCGTCTTCATACAGACTTGCCACTTTGCGCAAGTGCTCCAATTCAGCCAACTCGATTGCATTCTGGTACTGACGTGCGGAGAGTTCTCCGTCCATATACCTCTGCTGAAGAATAGCCATCACTTCTTTATAAGCGACTTCCTCCTGCTGCACCGTCCCCTCAATGGCATTCTGACGCTGCTTCTTGAGCGCTTCCTGATACGAAGCTTCAATAGTTACTTCCTCGTTACCGACCAAGTCCTTATGCGCTAACTTCTTCCGATTGTATTCGACCTCAATCTCTAACATCCGGGTATTGTATTGCTCGTAGTCAGCCGTGCCTTTGGCATAGGCTATGCGATTGAGTGCCTGCTCGCGCTCGCGCCAATCATCTTCTGCTTGGAACTTGTTCCCCTTACCAGCCTTTTTATCGTCGTCACCGTCAGGTGCGCCACCACCAGAGGTAGATGCCTTTACAGGGTCAGGTGCCTTTATACTGATACCGTTGGCTACGTCCTCCAACTCCTGCCACTCTTTTTTGAGCTTGCGCAAATCCGCTGAATACTGCCGTATATACTTGGCATTTTCCTTTATTGCAGCCTTTACATTATCTTCGTTCGTGTAGCCCTTACCTGTTTTCAGCATTTCCTTATAGTTTCTGTTCAAATCCTCAAACATAGCGATTTGGGACTCTACATGTGCTATCTTATCTTCTATGGGTATCTGCTGGGTGGCAATCTCCTCCAGTTTCTCTTGGTTCATCTTCATACGGATGGACTCTTTGAGAGAAACGAGGTAGTTATCGAGGGCTTCCTTATTGTTATTTATCAGGACGCCCTCATCCGTTAGCGAGGCATGATAGGCCGGGACTAACTCCTTCAATTGTCTCAATGCTTCGCGGCGCTTTTCAAGGGAAAGGTTGCTATTATTAACAACCTTGGTTAGGCTGTTCACAGCCGCTGCTTCCTTGGCGTATTCCTCTACAATGGCTTTATTGTGGTCATCAATTTGCTTCTGAATACGCAACTGTCTTTCCTGTTCAGCCGTGAGCTTCTTCTGCTCTTTGACGGCATCTTTACTGTTCTTGAAAAGCGAATACAGTGCTATGCCAACTCCCACAATCGCACCAGCCACCAATCCCCAAGGGTTCATCATCATGGTTGCGTTCAGCAGCTTCATTGCTGCGTTTGCCCGGACGACGTTGCCGGTCATCCGGTTATAAGCGACGGATGCCGCAAGAACTGCCACCTTATGCACATGCAGCGCAGCCGTTTTTATGGCTATAAATGCTGCGTGCAGCTTCTCCTTAATCAGTGCGAGATTGACTGCGACGGTATAAGTAGCAACAGCGGCAGCAAGGGAAAGAATAGCGGTTTTATGCTCCTTGATGAATTTCACCAACTGAAGCATTACGCGCATAGTAGCAGACGTTGTTGAAATGAAGTGCCGCATTACCGGCATCAGTTCCTGACCCAAGGAAATAGCCATCTCTTGAAAGCCTTTGCGAGCTTTGTCCAAACCTGCTTGAACAGTATTGTTCTGCACCTCAAACTCTTTGGTGACGGACGTTGCCTCATCAAAGGCTTTGGCAGCCTCCTGCTGCTCCCAGATAAGCATATCGACGTTACCCGCAAGTGCCGAAATGACCGCGGAAGCGCGAGCGCCGTTCTCACCCATGTCTGCAAACACGGGTGCAAGGACGGACATATCGCCTAACTCGTTCAAGCGGTTGAGCAACATCAATAGTCCCTCATTAGTCGAGTTCTTGAGGGCCGCATTAAACTTTTCAAGATCCATGCCAGTTGCACTGGCAATTTTCTCTGTGTTCTTGAAAAGGTTCATGATAAGTTTGGAGAGAGCCGTGGCTGACATTTCAACCTTCTGTCCTTGGGAATCAAGAACAGCGCCAAAGGCCATGACCTGAGGAACGGTCATACCGGCTTGAGCGCCAACACCTGCAAGTCGTTGGCCGAACTGAGCAAGGTATGAAGCTCCAGCCGTGCAGTTCTGCGACAACTCATTGATCACAGAGCCAACAGCGAGGAGCGACCGCTCCGTGCCGAGCCGTTCTTCATCCCCAAATATGGACGTTAGTTTAGAAAGTTGCAATGTCGCCCCATCTCCAAGCTCATCCAACGCTACATTGATTTGGTCAGCCGCCTTTACGAAGCCAAGAACGTCCTCCTCGGAAGATTTACCGAGGCGGCCTGCTTCTTGTGCAAGGCGATTGAGTTCCTCGCGCGAAGAGCGTGTGTCGATCTTCTTAAACTGTTCGTTTAGATGTTCGACCTGCTCAGCGGTCATGCCGGTGTACTTGCGGACAGATGCCATTTCCTGCTCCATTTCAGCATACATCTGCACAGCCTGCTTTCCTGCCATGACAGCGCCCGTAAGGGCAGCGACACCACCGACGGCAACAGTCTGCCACTCTTGCCACTTACTATTAAACCGTTCCAAGAAGGTTTGCGACTTGGCGAGTTCTCCGTTAACTCGGGCAATCTCCTCCTTTACCAATCGTATCCTTTGCGCCTGTGCAGTCCATGCATCAGAGCCACGCTCCATATAGTCCAACTGTTTGTTGAGCGTCTGGAGCGTTTTCTGCAACTCCTTCGGGGTTGCCTTATCAAGACGACGGAGGACGTTATCGACCTGCATGGTGGATGACTCCATTTCTTTAATCTGACGATTGGTGTCACGCAATTCCTTCCTTAGCTTTTGCAGCGTGAGTTTATCACCGGCTGCAGCAGCCTTGGCTATCTGTTCCGATAGTTCCAAGGCGTGTTTCTTCAGGTTGGCGAGCGTCTCGGCTGCCTGTTGTCCGTTGACCATTAAGTTGACGGACGTATTAGTTGAGTAGTCTGACATAGTACTAAATTTTTGTGCAAATTTACTATGCAGCGACGAAACACGAAAAGACACCCCGAAAAGTGGCTTTTCTGACAGCGAGGAACAGCCAGTAAAATCAAGGGCTAACGACAGATTTTAGGTGGAAATTCGTTCCTCGTTGTACAAAATTTTCGCTGATTGAAATTGTAACTAATTGAAATTCAGCAGCAAAGGGGTTCGGGGATGTGCCCCGAGTTTGCTCTTAGGTAGCCCCAACCGCCCTGCAATGATAGCGTTTCCGCGTCTCTTTTTGGAGCGGAATATGCAAGTCCCCTTGCGAAAGTCCGAGCGCGCAAGTCTCCATGTAATCGGAAAGGCTGCAAGTCTATGCGTGCAAGTCCGAGTGTGGAGGTCTCACCCTAATCAGCGAGGGCGCAGGTCTCTCACGGACTGAAAGCGCGCAAGTCTCCATGTAATCGGAAAGGCTGCAAGTCCATGTGTGAAAGTCCAAGTGCGGAGGTCTCACCCAAATCTGCGAGGGCGAAAGTCTCTCACGGACGGAAAGCGAGGGTCTGCTATGTAATCGGGAAAGGTCGAAAGTCTGCTATTTGCGAAAAGGCTTATAGTCTCCCGCGTACATTATGCGCACGCAAGACATCGCGCGCGCAAGGCTGCAAGTCTATCACGGCTGACGAAAGGCGAAAGTCTGCTACCTATCGCGCAAGGCTATGAGGTCACACATGAGCGCGCAAGGCTATGGGGTCTGCTATGGGTTCGGGGAGGTCGGAAGTCTCTCTTGAACGCATGGGGATGAGGTCGTGCGCGAGCGCGCGCAAACCTTTGGGAGTCGGCTTGTAGCAAGGGAAGAGGTGAAGTCTGCTACGGCTTTTGTGCTCTTTTTGTTCGAGAAAATACACAATTTTGATTGTGCGGTAACGATTTTCACGCAAAAACACTAAAAATTCGTGAAAAAAGTAAAAAAAATTTGGTCATGTCAAAAAAAAGTTGTACCTTTGCAGCCGCTTTTGAAAAAGAGCAGTATGGTGGTTTTAGCTCAGTTGGTAGAGCATCGGATTGTGGTTCCGAGTGTCAAGGGTTCGAGCCCCTTACTCCACCCGCTTGATAATCAGCACTTTACGTGCTGATTTTTTTTATTTCTGTCCCAAAAATGTCCCGATGAACGGTAGAAAGCAATACGCACGTGCATAAGCGCGAGCCTATACACATGCGTACGTGTTTTGATATATAAAGGTGTAGCTCAAATGATATGCTTCTTGTGCAGCCATAAGTAGCCGAGAATTGCACCTATGATGAGGAGCGTAATCCCCAATCCCAACACAATGAACACAGCCGTTAGGTTTGGGGGTTCAGCGCCACCGATGGACTCCTTGGAGTCATTGGTGGATGTGTGGGTTTGGGAATTGCTCCGTGTGCTATCGGCCACGTTGGTCTGCTGAAGCACATTCGAGCCACTCCTTTCCTCTTTGTTGATACGCGGCTGATGTATGGTAATGCGCCCTTTACGCGCAGGCTTGGCCGTCGCCGGTTGAGCCTGTGCGTTTGGGTTTGCCGCAAGCGAGTCAGCCTGCGGCAAAGCTGTGGGCGCACTATCATACAGATCAATGGTTATACTATCCGCAGAGACGGATAGCTTTGAGAACAGGCTATCCAGCCTCTGGGTGGTAGTCTGTTCCTGGTGTGAGGACTGCTCGTCTTGCTTCACACCTACCTCCGACACCGTGTGTCGGGTCGTGTGGCAAGCCGAAAGCAGTACCACACCTATAAGCATAATGGCTCTGCAGATAGTTCTCATAAGGCAGCGTATTCAGAGGTGGCATCAAAACACGGACATGCTTTCTTCGCAAAATCACGGTGACCGTGAATAACAGCCTCCGGGAAGCGCTGCTTGAGGTCTGTAAGCAGCCCAAGCAACGAGGCTTTTTGCGCATCGGTGCGGGTGTCAGCAGGCTTGCCTTCGGCATTTAGACCGCCACAATAAACAACTCCGATAGAGTTTTTGTTGTGGTCGAGGCAATGCGCTCCAGCCTGCTCTAAGGGGCGTCCGGGGAATACATTCCCATCTTGATCTACCACATAGTGATAGCCGATGGTTTTCCAACCACGCTGCTTGTGCCAGCGTGTGATGTCGGCTACAGTGACGCGTTGGTCCGGGAAGGTAGCCGTGCAATGAACGATGATTTCCAAAATTTTTCTCATTCTGATTCAGGATTAGGTTTTTGTGAAACTGTGATTTTTGTTTTTCCGTGCTCAATCTTGGTATTGAGCCCACGGATGACGGCATCCCATGCAAAGAAGATTGCGACGAGAATGATCATCAATCCGACACCTTGGATGATAGAGGGGTGAACTTCCCCCGGAGGCGGAATGATAATGCCGGCAATGAATGTGGCAGCTGCCACGAAAGCGAGGGCTATAGCGACCCACGCTTGGGGAGTTAAGGCTTTAAGGTTTTTCATAGTTTTTATAGATTAATTAGATTGGGGTTGCCTTGATGTAGAGGGTTGAATTAGCGGAGATGTTGGATGTGCCGTTCGAGGAGAAATGCGTGAGGTGGACAGTTTCTCCGGGGTCGAGAAAGCACATGTAGTTGATAGGCACGGAGAAGATCTGCGTAGTGCCGGTAAAGTGAACTGCATTCATGGCGATTTGTGTACGCTCCCCTTCCGTATCATATTTGTAGATTTGTATGATACGGTCGGCAGTATAGCTGTCGTTGACTTTGAGCGTAACAAAGCCAGTAATCTCGACCAGACAACGGCTGACGCACCGCAAGAGCGGCTCATCCGAATCGTTCGTTGTGATGTCAATTACGCTACCGCAGATGGAAGAGCAATCTGTATCATCGGTAACGATAGGACACTCCACGGCAGCGGTGGTAGTGAGTTGGCACACGTGTCCAAAGAACCAGTTCAAGCCAAGCGGAAGACTGCTTCCGCCTCCGGAACTACCGCCACCTCCATTGCCGGTGTTCTCATTGATGGCATGGAGGATGTTAGCCAAAGATTGGGGTGTGATTGAATTGGCAGCCGTTTGGTTTGCCAAAGCGTTGATAAGGCTAGTGATGGTTGATTTATCCATAGTTTTAAGGTATTAGTTAGTATAACTTGTTAAGGCGTTCGAAGGTATCGGCCATGATGCCTTGGAATTCGCGTCCAAGGTTATCGCCGAAGAAATCGCGCAGGTTCAAGACGGAGGCATAGTATCGTTTGGAGAACCAAGGGCGGCGCTGGCGCACTTTGGCACGGCCTATGTCTCCCGAGTTGCCGCGTGGTGTTTCGCGGCCAACTCCATAGTCCTGCCAAAGACCGTACTCCAAGAACTCCTGTGAGAGCGTGACTTCGACGAAGCGACCATCCGCTCTCACGGGCATAGCCACCGGCGAGGCGAGCAATCGCCCTGTGTCGATTACCTCGAGCAAGGTGATACGCTCCTGCCAGATGCGGAGCATGGTTTCGTTCCAAGCCTTGATATATTTCTCGCGCTCTTCCTGCACTTCAATCTCTTTGACCATTATGCGAAGATTTGATTATATTGTTCGGTAAATATGCCGGTGTGTATGCTGTAGCGTTGGGTGGACTGCTTGCCATCGGCAAACTGCCACGTGAAGGAAAGGGTGTTTTCTTCACCCGGAGCGTCGGTCTGCTCAAAAGAATATTCCTTGATGAGCACATCAGCAAACATACCATCCGGCAGCTTGCGCATGATGAATGAGGATGTGAGGAACTGCTCCAGCCATGTCATGTAGCCGGAGAGCAGTTGGGCTGTCTGCACCTCGAAGGTACGGGTGTGCTTGACATCGTAGTGCTGCAGGCGGCCGTCCACCATCGCTTCGGAGAAATCCGATTCCAGTTTGGAAATGGTGGCGCCGGGTATGCCCAACGACTCCATACATCCGAATATGTTTTTGAAGCGGAACTCCTGTGCAGAAGCGCAAGGTACAACGTAGTAGTGAATGAGCCGAGAACTGAACTTGAGTGTGAACGATAGCAACTGTGTGCCGTTCCCGAAGTGGTTTTCGCAGACCCATTGCAATTCCTTAACGGATATGGTGGAAGTGACTATTCCGAAAGCAAAGCGGCGACCGGAGATGTACTCGTAAGAGTCATAGGAGCCGTCGGCTTTCCGCACGTTCAGCGTAAAGACGAACGTGCCTACTGAATAGTTACCACTGCCTGCGATGTAGAACGGCAGCACCTCCTGGTTATACAAGGTAGTAAGGCGATGATTGTGGGTAGTGAGGAACGAATCGGCAAGGAAGGTATCCACATCGACAGTCATACACTTTAGCTTGCATAGGAGCACTTGGCATGAAGCGTTGACCGTTTCATTGGCAACTGATATGGTAATGCCGACCGTGCAGAAGGATTTTCCTTGCTGCTCCATGGATAACTCAACCAGCGGCACGAGATTGCGCACTGTGACCCTTCCGGAAACAGCGTAATAGCGTGTGGAAAGTGCGGTAGAGCCGTTCACTGCGATAGTGACATTGGCTAAACCATAGTTGGTGGAAATCGACAAATCGGGGAAATCACAAGAATAGAATTTCTTCCCGTCGATTGATGTATTCAAAGTTAAAGCCATACCTTTGCTAATTTTTGTGCAAAGATATGGCATTTAGCTTATTCTTCAAAAGACACCCTTTTTAAGTGGCTTTGAGGGTGATGATGTCGCGGAGGTCTGTCGTGTAGAGAGGGCTCTTGTGCTCGTTCTTATAGATTGGCTTCTCGGAGGTCATCTGAGAGCCGTAAATAATTGAGCGCTTGCCTTGGCGGTCTTCAATCTGGTCGAGCACGCGCTGCAGGCGTTTGTCCTTGGCTCTGTCCTTGGTGTCGAACATATCGGGGACGACTGCTGCCTCGGGGATGATTTTCAGCAACACCACGCCGGCTTTCTTATAGAGAATGCCGGGACGATACGAACGCCGGAACGCTCCCAAAGCGAAGGCGATCAATTCCTGATTGTTTGCCGTAGCGACGGGGAGCGTTACCAGTTCGGAGAGGTAGTGTTGCTCTACATCCGTTCTGAAGGGTGATGTGTGGGCATAGACATACAGCTGCTGCGCAACGGACTTTTGTGTGCGCAACTGGCGGGCACAATGCGCGCAGAAGTTTGCTATCTGTTCCTCCAAAAGAGATTGTTCGGTGATGGCTGTGGCGAACGTGCGCGATGTCGTTATCGACTGCTTCATGGGCAACTCCGTAATATCTATTACGTCTTGACCACGAAGCTCCTGCCACGTGAGCAGTCCGGGTTTATTGAGCAGGCCACGAGCAAAGGTAGCGGGCTTCTCGGTAAACTGCAAGGCTGTGGTAACACCCGCTGCCGTGAGTTTCGCCTTTGCTCGTCTGCCAATGCCCCAGACATCACCAATCTCGAACTGTGAGAGTGCCTTGATGCGCTGCTCTTCCGTGCGTATCTCGCACACCCCGTGATAACCGGGATATTTCTTGGCATACTTGGATGCCACTTTTGCCAGCGTTTTAGAAGAAGCGATGCCGATTGAGACGGGTATGCCGACACCCTTGCGGATGTCCCGAACCAACTGCTCGCAAAAGGCTTTCTGTTCCTCCTCCGGCACATGATCGATATTGATGAAGCTCTCATCAATGGAGTACTGTTCAAAGCGTGTGGTGTGTGCGCGGAGGATGGACATTACCCGGTCCGATAAATCGCCATACAGGGAGAAATTGGATGAGAAGCATACAACTCCCTCTTTCTCCACCAGTGCCTTGATTTGGTAGAGCGGTGCGCCCATGGGTATGCCGAGTGCCTTGGCTTCGTTGGAACGTGAGACAACGCAGCCGTCGTTTCCGGAAAGCACGACAACCGGCTTTCCCTCCAAATCAGGACGGAAAACGCGTTCGCACGAGACGAAGAAATTATTACAGTCGGCTAAAGCGAACATCAGAGACGCGTTTTGTGGATGGCGTAAGTAACTACACCCCAAACGGAAAACTCATTGTTCTTATCGACGCGTATGGGCTGGAAATCGGGATTGTGCGGTATGAGCCAAGCGCACTTGCCGGACTCATCGAGTTTGAACTCCTTGAGGGTGTATTCGCCGTCGATATAAGCGACGATAAAATCCCCGTTCTTTGGGTCGAGACTACGATCCACGACCACCAAATCCCCATTAAGGATACCTGCATCACGCATGGAGTCACCTTCCACGTGGGCGTAGAAAGTAGTTTCCGGATGGGGTGTCAATTCCCGCGCAAGATTGATGCGCTCGCCTGCATGATCAGCAGCGGGCGAAGGAAATCCGGCATGGATGGACTCCGCAAATTCAAGAGCAAGTTCGGCTTGCTCGGAGTCTGTAATATCAATTAGTTTTGCCATTGGGCCAAAACTCAAAGCGTTCTAATTTCATTTGTCCGCAAGCCTCAATCTCGGCTACGTATTTCTTGAACTCCGGCGTAGCGGAGTGAAGGTCGAGCGAAGCTTGATCCTTCCAAGTTTCGCAAATCAAAAACACGTCAGAGCGGGTCGCGCTCTGGAACACATCATAAGCGATGCACCCGGCATGAGAGCGGGATTTCTCGGTCAAAGCTACTGCAGCACGCAGAGCGTCCTTGTACTGGTCACCATCGGTGGCCTGAAAAAAGCAATTTAAGCGTATCATATTACTTGGTATATTTAGCGTGTAGATTGGCGATGATGCCCGTGAACTTGTCGCGGAGAGGTTGAGGAGAAAGCACTTCGGCTTCATCGCCACGTCCTAAAATCTCCTGCATAAACTCAAAGTTCGGTGCAAGATGGAACTGGAAATCGGAGTACTCTGCTGTGGTATTGATTTCCTTTTGCGACTTGTGCAGTGGAAGTGTCCGCAAGTACGAAACGCCTTTGCGAGCGACGCGCACGACTATATCTTGCACCTCGTCCGCTTCACCCATCGTCATTCCGATATAATCGGAGAAGTATTTCTTCACATCGAAGCCATCAGGAATAGCGTAGGTGGAATTGGTAGTTGAGACTTGCATGAAGCGGTCAAAAGCGTACGTGCGAATCTCGCCCGGATGATCCGAGCTTTCACCAATTGCATACCAACGCTGTTTGTAGATGCGGATGGCGTACGGAGCAAAGATAAACTCACGCGGTTCATGGGAGAAACTGCCATAGCGGATGATAAGACGGTAACAGAGCTGCATGGCATCCACGACAGTTTGCAAGTACTGCACACCTCCGGGGATGGTTTCGTACATGATCCGCCCGTGCATGTTGGCGTAGTCCTC
>JAGKVE010000047.1 GCA_021152555.1 Bacteroidia bacterium
GGTGGGGTTAGTCTCCTCGCTCCCTTCGTCTGCGGAGAACCAGGCGAGGAGCTGGTTGGCATCACAATGATTGGAGACAATATCCAACTCGCCCTCCAAGATTCCTTCGTGGCGGAACCATTTGCCGATATGGCGCACGTTGCCCTTGAGGTTAAGGTCGGAGTTGCCCAACTCGACCCGTGCATCGTTGATGGCCATCTCGCGGTTGGAATAATTGAAGTCGATAGAAGGTATATACACCGTCTCAGGCAGCCTTTCGGGCAAGTTGAGTTCGCCGTTTTTGAGTTTGACTACCAGCCGCGGGTTCCACTGCAGCAGGATGTTCTCCTCGCCGGCTTTGTATCGTGCTGCGGCTTCCAAATCCAGTTTGCCGGTCTTGGCGGTCAGTTCCTCTCCCATGTTTGCATTGAGTCCGTCCGTTAGCAGTTTGGCTTTGAGTCGCGGTGCAGACTTGTCCTTGCGCCCTCCGGAGACCGAAGCCTCCAGTCTGGACTGCTTGAGGTCCGCCTTGATCTCCTTGAAGAACCCATTCAGCGCATCGCACGCCAGTGTAGCTTGCGCCACGGGCATGACGGTCGTATCTTTGGTGTTGTACTCCGCGTAGAGCGTCAGTTGGGGTGCATCCAGCGTACCACCCATCGAGTCCATCTCTACCTCCAACGGCCGCTCGGTCTGCAGCCCTACGGCGGCATATAGGACAGGGTCTTTGGAAAGCACATTGCCTGCCTCCAGTTGGATGGCCGATGCTTTGAGAGCCGCTTTCAGCGGCATTGCCATCTCGAAATCCACTTTGTCCGTCGTCAGGTCTATACGCGCCCAGTTGACTTTGGGTTTGGAGGATTTGGGATTCGGCAGTTGGAGAACGGCATGGGTCTTAGGCAGGTCCGCTATCATCGAATCCATCGCATAATGGATATCCATGAGGTCGAGATCCGCACTGATCTTGCCCTTCTCCAGACGCATATTGGTCAGGTCGTCCAGACGGATTTTGGCTTTTGCCGTTCCTTTGGCTTTGCCGTTGAGGGTCATCTCTTTGGGCAAGAAATAGGCGAAGTCCGGCAGGTTGGCATCCAGCCCCAGAGTCAGATCCAGCAGCATGTCTCCCATCAGGTCGTCCACTCTACCATTCGCTGCTATTTGGCTCTGTTTGGTTTTTGCCTCCAGGGTTTCAATAACCACGCTGGACACCTCTCCTTCTGTCAGACGAACATCCGCTGTGGCGTCCAACGCTACATCCCGCAGCGTATAAGGCAGCGGTTTGTAACTACCCTCGCCGTCGTCCAGCGTAAGATGCGCCTGCACACGCGGCATCTGCTTCTCAGAGACATATCCTTGGATGATGGCTTGCAACTCTGCCTCGCCGTCCACATCCAGGTCGCTGAGCGACTTGGCAAATTTCTCCGGCACGAGCGCCATAAGAGGTTTGATGTGCCATTTGCCTTTGGTCGTCACACTCATATCAACCCCGATGGAATCCTTTATATCCGCCGTTCCATTGAGTACCAGCGCAAACTCATTGACCGCCATTTCAGCTTTGCAAAAGGCAAAATGCATCGCGTTGAGGTCCATCGCCATAGGAGCGTCCAACTGCACATGCAGGCTGTCGGCGTAACGCTCTCCCTTCAGCAATGCGCATACGTTGTTTGCATCCAGAGCAAGGCGCATATCGTCCCATTTCTCCGCTTTAGCACTCAGTTCCGTCTCGCCCAGCGATGCGGAGATAGTGTCCTTGTCATCGGCGAAAGTGATATATTTCGCTTCTATATTCAGCCCATCCACTTTCAGTTCGTCGAAAGGCAGGGAGAAGGCCGTGGTGTCTTCCTCCGTGGTATCGGGCGAGGAAACAAAGACATCCGTCAGGTTGGTCGTGCCGTCCGGCGCGATATAGAAATTGACAAGCGCATCGGAGAGTTGCAGTTCGTGTACGTGGAGGTTTTTGCGGTTGAGAAACTCCATCACATCGACTGTAGCCACGAGTTTGGGCGCCGAGACGACGGTATCGTTCTGCGCGCCCGCCTTCGGATTGATGATTCGCAACCCATCGGCACGTAAACCAAAACGCGGGAAGGTGGAGAAGAAGGTAAGGTCCACTTCTCCTATCTCATACTCGCACGTAATGAATTTGTCCGCCACATTACGGGCAATAGGCGTGAGGCGCTCGGGCGTAAACACTATGTAGCAGGCGATTGTAACCGCCACAACTACCGGCAGCACAATACCCAAAAGCGTCCAACCGATGATTTTCAGCGCTTTCATTTCGTCTCAACTACTTTGGTAAAATAATGCTTCTTGTCTTTGTAATCCTTGTCGTAGTACACGAGATCGGTGTCGGTCAGTTTGGAGACTACGTACACCTTGGGTATCTCTGCGCCGCCATTGTCCATCAGGTGAATCTCCGTCAAGTTGCCTGTGGTCTCGAACAGGTACTTGAACCATCCGTTGCCCGGATGTCCCAGTTGGTCTCTGTTCGAGATAAGATACTCCTCATAGGTCATGTCGGGATCGTCCCATTCTGCATCGTTCCACTCGCGTCCGTAGAGATAGCCCGTCTCATCGGATTGCTCTGTGGTAAAACGCACATATTGCTGCGTGCCGTTCTCCTGCCAAAGTCCCTGCAGGTCAGAGAGTTGGAAAGAGGGGCTGTTGTTGATCATGTTACAGCTCGCCAGAACGACACCCACAAGGGCGATGAGAATAAATTTGAAACTCTTTTTCATATTAGTTGTTTTTAGTGGGCTGATTGGTTAATTTTTCTTGATATTAATATTCACATTGTAGCCGTCCATCTCAATAGTCGAAAGACCGCTTTGCTCAAAGTCGAAAGTCGAAAGCTTCAATTCTGTTGCCAAAACCTGCGAAGCAATATACTCGCCGCAATGGAGGACGGCATTGTGAATCTCGGGACGGTCTTCGAGTTCAATCTCGATGCGGTCGGTAATCTCCAAACCGGAGGACTTACGGAGGTTCTGGATGCGGTTGATGAGTTCGCGCGCGATACCTTCTTCTATCAGTTCGTCCGTCAGTTCGATGTCGAGGGCGATAGTCAGAATACCGTTGTTCGCCACGAGCCAGCCCGGCATGTCCTCGGTGAGGATTTCGACGTCCTCCGGCACTATTGTGTAGTCGAAAGTCGAAAGTCGAAAGTCAAAAGCGCCTTCGGTTTCCATCTTTGCAATCTCGTCCTGAGACATGGCGTTGATAGCGGCAGCGAGAGCTTTCATGTTCGCGCCGACTTTCTTGCCCAACACTTTGAAGTTCGGTTTGATCTTCTTGACAAGGCGTATCTCCGACTGCTCGGCAGGAACGATGACGAGTTCCTTGACGTTCACTTCGGATTTGATGAGGTCGGCAACGTGGAGCAGGGCATCAGTAGTCTCCTGGTCGGGCGTCGGGATGACCGCTTTCTGCAGCGGCTGACGGACATTCTTCTCTGCGCGTTTGCGGAGCGAAAGGATCGTAGAGGTTGCCTGCTGCGCGAGGTACATCTGGCGCTCAAGAGTCTTGTTGATGAGGGACTCGTCGGCTTCGGGCCACGTGCTGAGGTGTACGGTCTCGCCTGTCAGGTCGCGATAGAGACGGTCGGCGTAGAACGGTGCGTTCGGCGCCATGAGTTGAGCCACGGTCTTGAGGCAGGTATAGAGGGTTTCGTAAGCCGCCTCTTTGTCGGCATTCATCTCTCCGCCCCAGAAACGCTTGCGGTTCAGACGCACGTACCAGTTAGACAGGTCGTCCTGCACAAAATCCGAGATAGCACGTCCGGCTTTGGTCGGTTCGTAGGCTTCGTAGGCTTCGGTCACTTCTTGGATGAGGGAGTTGAGTTTACTCAGAATCCATAGGTCGATCTCGGAAACCTCACCCCGACCCTCTCCCAAGGAGAGGGAGGAAGGATTCCACCCGTCGACGTTGGCATAGAGAGCAAAGAAACCGTAGGTGTTATACAGCGTACCGAAGAACTTACGGCGCACCTCGTCCACTCCTTCGGGATCAAACTTCAGGTTCTCCCACGGACTGGAGTTGGTCAGCATATACCACCGGACGGGGTCTGCTCCGTATGTGTCGAGCGCACCAAATGGGTCAACGGCGTTGCCCAGACGTTTGGACATCTTGTTGCCGTTCTTATCAAGCACCAGACCGTTGGAGATGACATTTTTGTATGCCACGGAACCTTCGATCATCGTGTGGATGGCATGGAGGGTGAAGAACCAACCGCGTGTCTGGTCCACACCTTCCGAGATGAAGTCCGCCGTGCGCGGCAGGTCGGCGTTCTCGAAGGGGTAGTGGTTCTGGGCGTACGGCATGGCGCCCGAATCGAACCATACATCAATGAGGTCGAGCTCGCGGTGCATGGGTTTACCACTCGGCGAAACCAAAACAATACTATCTACATAGGGGCGATGCAGGTCAATCACAGAAGAGTCGTAGTTGGCTTTGGAATAGTCGCCCGGCTTATGGTTCGGCCACGGGTTGGCTTTCATGAAGCCCGCTTTGACAGATTTGTCGATTTCACCAAACAATTCCGCAATAGAACCGATACATATTTCTTCGCTTCCGTCCTCGGTGCGCCAGATAGGCAATGGCGTGCCCCAATAGCGGGAGCGGCTGAGGTTCCAGTCATTGAGGTTGTTGAGCCACTGACCGAAACGGCCTGTTCCGGTCGATTCCGGCTGCCAGTTGATGGTCTTGTTGAGGGCAATCATCTCCTCGCGCGCCTTGGTCGATTTGATGAACCAGCTGTCCAACGGGTAATAAAGCACCGGTTTGTCGGTACGCCAGCAATGGGGATAGGTATGCACGTGTTTCTCGCTACGGAGCAGACGGCCGTCGGCTTTCATCTCCAGACAGAGATGGAGGTCCAGCGTCTCGGCTTTGGCAGCGGCTGCTTCATCGTATTTGCCGTCCACAGTGAACTGCGGGTCATAGGCGTTCTTGACCCAACGGCCTGCATAACGGCGGTAGAGTTCGTCGTTGACATTCGCTTTGTACCACTCCTCGTCGAGGTCCTCAACGTTCCAATATTTACCGGTGAAATCGACCATCGGACGCGGACCGTTGTTCTTGGTCTGCATATAAAGCCCCGGCACGCCGGCTGCATCGGCTACTTTCTTATCGTCGGCACCGAACGTAGGTGCAATATGTACGATACCTGTACCATCCTCGGTAGTGACATAATCACCCGGAATGACGCGGAACGCTCCTTCGCCCGGATTGACCCACGGGAAGAGGGGCTCGTACTCCAAGCCGACAAGGTTTTTTCCTTTGCCACGCCAAACGATCTTGGGCGCCAGCGGTTTTCCGTCTTCATCCATACCGCATAGTTCTTTGCGATAGGCATCCAGACGTGCCTCAGCAAGGATGATATGGTCGCCTGCAGGAGTCTCCACCTCTATATAGTCAATCTTCGGTCCGACGCACAAAGCCGTGTTGGAGGGCAGCGTCCAAGGCGTCGTCGTCCAGGCGATGATATAGACCTCACCCCGACCCTCTCCTAAGGAGAGGGAGTTGTTTGGTTTGACTTTGAAGCGGGCGGTGCAGGTGAGGTCCTTGACGTCGCGGTAACAACCGGGCTGGTTCAGCTCATGGGAACTCAGACCCGTTCCGGCAGCCGGCGAGTACGGCTGGATGGTGTAACCCTTATAGAGATAGCCTTTCTTGTATAACTCCTTGAGCAAGTACCACAGCGTCTCGATATACTTGTTGTCGTATGTGATATAGGGGTTCTCGAGGTCCACCCAGTAGCCCATCTGCTTGGTGAGGTTGGTCCATTCCTTAGTGTATTTCATCACCTCGCGGCGGCAGGCTGCGTTGTACTCGTCAACTGAGATTTTCTTGCCGATGTCCTCTTTGGTGATGCCTAACATCTTCTCCACACCCAGTTCGACGGGGAGGCCGTGTGTGTCCCAACCTGCTTTGCGGCGGACCTGATAGCCCTGCATGGTCTTGAAGCGGCAGAAGGTATCTTTGATAGTACGCGCCATGACATGATGGATTCCCGGCATGCCGTTTGCCGAAGGAGGCCCCTCAAAAAACAAAAACTGAGGATGCCCCTCGCGCGTTGAGATACTCTTCTCAAACAAACCTTCTTTTTCCCACTGCTCCAGCACCTCACGGCTCACCGCAGACAAGTCTAATCGTTTGTATTCGTTAAAATGTTTCATTATCATGTATTATTTTTTGCTTGCCGTTTAAAAAAACGGCGCAAAATTACGAAAAAAAAATGACATACGCAAGTGTATGCCATTCTTTTTACTATTTTTTTCGTTATTTTTAACGAACGCGCTCGCAGTATGAACCGTCGCGTGTGTCGATACGGATAATCTCGCCCTCGTTGATGAAGAGAGGAACGCGGACTTCAGCTCCGGTCTCAACAGTAGCCGGTTTGAGTGTGTTGGTGGCTGTATCACCCTTCAGACCCGGCTCGGTGTAAGTTACTTGCAGTTCAACCTTGGTCGGCAGTTCGGCGAAGAGCACGGTGTCGGTTGACGCATCCGATACAACATCTACATTCATTCCCTCTTTGAGGAAATCCACACCGGTAATGAGGTCGTGTGCAATAGGCACTTGCTCGAAGGTCTCGTTATTCATGAAGATATAATCTTCACCCTCTTTGTAAAGGAACTGATATGGGCGGCGTTCAACACGTACGTCCTCCAGTTTCTCACCGATATTGAAACGGCGCTCCAAAACGCGTCCGTCCACTACATCTTTAAATTTAACACGCATAATCGTGTTTCCCTTACCCGGTTTCACGTGCAGGAACTCAATTACGAAATACAGACGGCCATCCATGCGGATACATACGCCGTTTTTGATGTCTTGACTGTTTATCATAAATCCTTCTATAATTTAATTTTTTACGAATTACGGTTTATTTTTTGGAAAATCGGCGCAAAATTACAAAATTTCTTGCACATATGCAAATTTTTTAGTAATTTTGCACTCAAAATCGGAATATTATGGAAACATTGCATGCTTTTTTCGGCGATTTTGATATATGGCAGGTATTGTCATCATTCATTTTTCTGATAGCCATCATTGACCCGTTCGGCAACATCCCCATTACAATTCAGATGCAGAAAAGGGGGATTAAGATTCATGCCGGCAAGGTGTGTCTCGCGAGTCTGATTATACTGATGTCCTTCCTTTTTCTCGGCGAATGGATTCTGAAACTCTTCGGCGTACAAATCGAGTATTTCGCTATCGCGGGAGGATTTATTATCTTCCTGATGGCGCTGGAGATGATTTTGGATATTACAATTTTCCAGAATGACAAGCTGGAAGGCGAACTGAGCGAAGCGAGTACGATTGTTCCGTTGGCGTTTCCTATGTATGCGGGTCCGGGGGCTTTTACAGCTCTTTTGGCAATCACAGCCGAATATTCGATAGGTAATCTGTGTATCTCTTTACTGCTTTGCATGGTAGTTCTGTATCTCGTACTGATCGGTACCAACTGGCTTACCAAATATTTAGGAGCGACGGCATTGTATATTATCCGCAAGTTCTTCGGAATCATTGTATTAGCCATCGCATGTAAGTTGATGTTCGGCTATCTGGCAACGGTATTCTAAACAAACAAAAATATGAAATCATTTTCAGAAATGACCATCGCGCTGGCGAGTGACCACGCGGGTTTTGCATTAAAGCAACAGGTACAATTATTCTTGGAGGACAACGGCGCCAAGGTAAAGGATTTCGGTTGCTATAGCACCGAGAGTTGTGATTATCCCGATTTCGCCCATCCGTTGGCAGAAGCTGTCGAGAAGGGCGATTACGAATTCGGTATTGTCATTTGCTCCACGGGAAACGGCATCACCATGACTGCCAACAAGCATCAAGGCATCCGCGCTGCATTGTGCTGGGATACCAAGTTGGCGGAATTGGCGCGGCAGCATAATAATGCCAACGTGCTGGGTTTGCCGGCTAATTTCATCTCTGCCGTCAAAGCACTGGATATCGTACGTACTTTCTTCCAAACCGATTTTGAAGGCGGTCGTCATGAGCGTCGCGTTAACAAAATCGCGCTGCATTAATGCATTAAAATGCTATGCGAGTTATGCACTGAGTCTGACAGGCTCAGTGCGTATCTTTCATATGCCCCTTTTTGTATCTATAGAGCCGTCTGCGGTGTGCCAACTGCATTGTTCCGAATGCCCTGTTGGTCAGGGGAACAATCAGTCTTCGGATGTCAAGAGGCAGCGATTCATGCCGCGCGACATATGGAATCGCACACTGGAAGAGATTAAGCCTTTTGCACACACGGTACAGTTCTATTTTCAAGGTGAACCGCTCCTTAACAAGGACCTGCCGCGTATGATTTTCGAAGCACATGAGTCAGGTCTGTACACGATTGTCAGCACTAATGCCCAGGCGATGACAGCCGGATGGGCGCAAGCATTGGTACAGGCGGGGCTGAACCGCGTTATCGTCTCCATGGATGGTCTTTCACAAGCCTCTTATAGTGCCTATCGCATCGGCGGAGACATCGAAAAATGCAAGGCGGCGTTGCGCGAACTGCGAGAAGCCAAAGAAAAATACAAGTCGCATATAATCATCGAGTTACAATGTCTGCGTCTGAAGACCAACGAGCATGAGTGGGCAGCGTTTAAGCGTGAATACAAACAGCTTGGCGCTGACAGGCTGGTTTTCAAAACAGCGCAGTTATACGACTACGAGAACGGACATCCTCTGATGCCGTCAAATCCTCGTTTCAGCAGATATATTCAAGGAACTGACGGATTTTACCGCCGCCGCAAACGGAGCCGTAACTGTCTGCGCGCATGGAGTGGATGCGTCATCACGACAACCGGCGAGGTAGTACCCTGCTGTTACGACAAAAACGCCGCACACGCGTACGGAAACATAATGAACGTACACCTGCGCGAACTATTCGCCAATGAGAAAGCGCTTGTTTTCCGCAAAGCGGCATTACACGAACAACCACAAATTTGCAAAGAATGCTGGAGATAAAAACGTTTCAATTCAGCTCGTTCCAGACAAACACGTATGTTGTGAACGATGGCAAACAAGTACTGCTTATTGATCCGGCATGCTGCTCGCAATACGACCGGCATGTTCTCTACACCTATATCGAGCGCCAGTTAGCACCCGGCATCCCTGATTTCCAGTTGTCTATCATCGCTACGCACGGCCATCTTGACCATTTATGGGGAGCGCCATGGGCATGCGAGCAGTGGCACACTCCTGTCCTGATGCACAAAGCCGACATCCCTATGGCGCAGGCCATGCAGAGCCAGTACAACCTCTTCGGCATATCCCTTCAGGCAGAACCGTTTCCCATAAAGGAATTGGATTGCAGCCAGCCACTATTCGAAGGAATGGAGATTATTGAGACTCCCGGTCATACGCCCGGCGGTATCTGTCTCTATTGGAAAGAAGAAAAGCTCCTTTTTTCAGGCGACACGCTTTTCCGCTGTGGCTATGGACGTACAGACTTGCCTGGCGGAGATATCGGGCTGTTGCTTGATTCCCTGAACAAACTGCTTTGCCTGCCGGCTGACGTACGCGTTTATCCAGGCCATGGAGACGCTACTTCCATCGCCGCAGAAAAACGATACGCTAATTATTAGAACCGGTAACAGAAACTTACAAACCATCCCCATTCGGACATGTACTGATTGGGGATTTTTTTGTGTTTGACCATGTTGTTCAAGCCGAAATCATACCCTCCTTGCAGGCGGTATCTATCCCATTCGATACCCATTCCAATACCCCATTGTATGTTCGCACGGACAAGTTCGTCGGTCATGCGGTCATACGGCTCCACAGGGATGGACTGGCTCACCATCCACGCTTTGGCTTCATCGCTCAGATGGGTTTTCATATAGTCGTTTTGTGCCAGCCCGATATGCAGCTGGGGACCGGTATAGAAAAGAATATTCAGTTGTTTCCAAACGGGGATCGTATAATACATACGTATCGGCACTGTAAAATTATGCGCCAGGATATGATGGGTGATATATTCCGCCTGAGTAGTTGGCGCAGTTACCGAACGCCAATGCTGCTCGTTTTTGCCGTATAGCAGGCTATACAGCAGACCTGTTTGCAGACTGAAATGGATAGGAAGATTGAACGTGAAGGTTGCGCCCAAACGGATACCGTTCAGGTACTGGTCAGGGAACGTAATATCATGATTACGCTGCCAATGCTGCGCAAAACCGACCTCCAACCGGTAATCTGTAGAGAAGTGATAACTCTCCTCACGAACCTCTTTGCGCGTAGGGTCAAAGAAAGTGTTATCCTCTATCTGAGTTGCCGGTCTGCGAATATCATCAGCCTTCGCGAAGGCAGCGAAGATACTTATCGCGCATATAAAAATTCCTATTCGACGCATAATTCAGCTATCTGTTACTTACTTTTATTTCTCCCAATTATCGAAAATCTCCGGACCATAGACGTTGTTTTCGGTAGCGTCGTGCAGCGGAGCCCACAGTTGAGCAAAGAACGGGTTTTCTTTCGATACTCGATCCCAGTCCCAAGGAACCTGTTTCTCTTTAGGCTCATGGGCATAGGGATACGGCATATCGAACGGAGACCAGTGACCGCCGAGCAGAATCAGGCGGGGCGATGCTTCAAACGTGCGACCTTCAGCATCTTCCCATTTCAGTTTGGTATCCCAATCGCCCTTCTTCATACGCTTGCTCAGGCATTTGCCGCCACGGAAAGCGGCTACCTGCTGCATATCTTCGATAGTGAACTCTTCACGCGGTTTGTTCTCATCGTAACCGTGATTGAGCAGTGTGTATTCTTCGCTGTTATGGCTCAGGTCCATGTGCTGCCAGTCGGGAATAGCGCGGTAGGCTTCAAGCGATCCGTAGTACGCGTGTACGCGTTTCATTGTTTTCGCGCGCAACGCCGCATCGGAGGACTGGCAATTCTTGATCCACCATTGTGTGCCATGCTCTTTGCTGTTTGCCATGAACCACATCGCGGCTTTCACACAGTGAGGGAACAGTTTCGCGATATGCGTCTTGGCGGCAAACTTGATTCCTAATGGCAGGGATTTGTCTTTAGCCATCTGCGCGAAATACTCTTTTACCGGCATGTTGGCGCGGAAATGCAGATAGTTCTCTAACTTATCCCCATCAATGTACCACATCCCGTGGAAATTGCGGGTGGTGAACCAGTTGGCGTTGAATATCTTCTCCGGACGAGGGCAGCCGATAGCGTCCAACATCAGTATCTCAAACTCGTAGTTGTTCAGACGGTATTCCTTGCCGGAGCCTATATTATAATAGTTCTTCCAGAACTCTTCAGGTACTTCGTCGCGGCATACGCGTTCCAGCAGACGACCGCTGTCTTCCACTGTCGCCCATTCCAGCACGCCACGGATGGGCACGTAGAACATAATCGGGTCATAGTTCTTGATGATAGCGGGATAGAGGATACCGGACTGGCGGAGTGACACCCATTTCTTGATGCCCGAGTCTGTGATGATCCGTTCCGCCTGAGCCTTTGTCAGACCGTAATGGTCGTAAGCCGACACGCATATCGGATCGCCCGTACGGCCCCAATGCAGCGGCTCGCGGCGGTCACCCATCTGCGCTACCGAACCGATATACACTACTTTGGGCTGTTTGTCTTCCGGCTGTGCAAGAACGGCCTTTGTGATGTTCTCGGCAGCAGAAATGTTGGTGCGCAATGTTGCTTTGGGCTTGTAGTCGGCTTGCGGGGATACCATCCCGCCCACATGAAGCACTATATCGGCTCCGGATACGCCTTTGAGAACGTCTTTGTAATTGGCCAGGTCACCCCAAACAACATGAAGCGCTTTGTGCTCCGCCTGCAGAGGCGCAAGCAGTTCTTTGTTCTTCTTACTCGGACGAGCAAGGATGCGAAGCGTGTACTTTTTCGGATAGCGCAGGATTTCCGTCATGCCTGCGTAGCCCATTGTGCCGGTCGCACCGGTCAGAAAGACTGTTGTTTTTGCCATATCTCTTTATTTATTAATCTCTAAACTCTCGCCCCTCTCTTCTTCCTCATCCACTCGGTGGCTTTGTCAAGGCGGGCTTTGGCTTTTTTGCGCATTTCCTCGCGCCAGAGGGCCTCTTCTTCCGCCTCGTCGGTTATGTGTTTGTAGCTGGCCTCCGCGTCTTTGTCGCTGATGACGAGCATCTGGTCACCCACTTGCAACTCGCTCGCACCGGTCGGAACAAAGAAATCTTCGCCCCGTCTGACCATCACTATGAGCGTACGGGGAGGAATATTCAGTTCGCGGGGCGTGTTTCCGCGCGAAAGAGTCTTCTCCGTCACTTCCACCTCACGCGCTGAAGATTGTATCTCGTCCGGCAAATCCAAATCGAAGTGTTCAAGCGAGTGAGTTATCTCCGGCTTGGTGTCCAGCGCCAGTTTCCTGGCAACTATGGTGAGCGTCGTTCCTTGCGTCAGCAGCGACAGTATCGTGCAAAGGAAAACCACATTGAATATCAACTCAGCGTACGGGACACCCTGCGCCTTGCACATAATTGCGAAAATGATTGGCACTGCCCCTTTGAGCCCAACCCAACTGAGCATCGCTTTGTCACGCTGACGGAATGCGCGGAACGGAGACATACATAGCCACACTGCTATCGGACGCGCGATAAATATCATCACAATACTGATTATCAGGCAGGGCAGCCACACGCGGAAACTGAGAAAATCCGACACCTCAACCATCAGACCCAGCATCAGGAACATCACCAACTGGCTCAACCATGTCAAGCCGTTGAAGAACGAACGGGTCTGACGTTTGCGGGTGAACTTGTTGTTTCCGATAATCAGACCCGCTACATACACCGCAAGATAGGTGTTTCCTTGCAGGTAATACGTGATGGAGAACACAAAAATACAAGCGGTAAGGACCATTATCGGATAGAGCGCCTCGTTTCCTAACTTGACACGCCGCATAAGCATCACCAGTCCTTCGCCGAATGCAAAACCGAGCACTGAACCCATCACCAGTTGAACGACTATCGTCTGAACGATGGGCAGCGCGGCTACTTCTTTCTGACCGGACAGCACCACACCTATCAGCGTCGTCGTCAGTACGTAGGCCATCGGGTCGTTCGCGCCAGACTCCAACTCTAATAAAGGACGAAGATTATGTTTGAGACCTATTCCGTTCGTACGCAGTACGGAAAAGACACTCGCGCTGTCGGTACTCGACATCGTGGCGGCCATCAGCAACGCCAGCCAGATAGAGACGGTGGTCACTGCGTTCAGCCAACCGAAGATATAATAGATGATGACGCCCGTGACGACGCATGTGATAAGCACGCCGAGAGTCGCAAGCGTGATGCCGGGCGCCAGTACGGACTTGATATCGCTTATTTTGGTTTCCATACCGCCGTTGAACAGAATGATACACATCGCCAGCGTACTCATCGCTTGGGCAGTGCCGTTCTCTATCTGAATGCCGTCCGTTCCGAACAGAGACCACATCCCCTTGGAACCGAAAAACATTCCTACAACCAAGAACAGCAACAATGCCGGCACACCGTATCTATACCCTATCTTGTCCGCAAAAATACTGACAAAGAACAGCAGCGACAATACCAATAATACAAATTCTACATGCATCGCAATTCTCAATTCTCAAGATTTTCGCTTATCGAAAATAATCGTGCCCCCTCGGGGCTAAGAATTCTCAATTCTCAATTCTCAATTCTCAATTCTCAATTCTCCATTCTCAATTCTCAATTCCCAAGCAGGAACTCGTCAATTATTCTTATTATATCATCCTTTGGGTACAGTCCTTTGAGCAGCATCGGCTTGCCTTCTTTCGGGATATACAATACTTGCGGAATGGAGTTGATTCCGAAGACGTATGCCAGTTCGCGTTCGCGTTCCGTATCCGCCTTGTAGAACTTGACCTGGTCGCAGTATTTCTGGCTCAGTTCTTCCATGATCGGTGCCAACCGCTTACACGGACCGCACCACGTGGTGTAGAAATCTATGACGCAGGGCTGGTCGCCTTTATAAGACCAGTCTTTTTCAGTCTTGTAGTCGAACACACGCGTCCGGAACTGTTCGGTCGTGATATACACAACATCGTCCGCATAACATTCCGCCGTAGAAAAGACCGTTGCCAGAACCAAAACTATACCCGCCGCACACACTCTCGCGCTCGGCAAAACGCTTTTCACGCATGACAAAAATATATCTCTTACACGCCTACGCATAAT
The DNA here is from genome assembly GCA_021152555.1 of Bacteroidia bacterium. GTDB lineage: Bacteria > Bacteroidota > Bacteroidia > Bacteroidales > Paludibacteraceae > Colicola. The sequence goes on from JAGKVE010000047.1 coordinate 14,181, forward strand.
TATCCAAATTAAAATCGGCTGCAAAGATACAAAAAAGAAATCAAATACACAAATATTTGGCATTTTTTTTTGCATTCCTTGTTTTAAACTGTTTTTTAGTGGATAGTAGTGATTTGACGCAAAAAAGAGTGTGCTGTTTGACACACTCAGTCTTTTGTAGCGGGACCCAGGATTAAAATAACCATGGCCTTTTTTTGTAGCGGGACCCAGGATTGAACTGGGGACCTCATGATTATGAATCATGCGCTCTAACCAGCTGAGCTATCCCGCCATCACGTCCAGAGCCCTCAACGGACCCCATAAACGCGAAATCGGCTGCAAAAGTACTGCTTTTTTTTCAATTGACCAAATTTTAGGGCATTTTTTTTGTTTTTTTGGCGTATTTTTCACAAAAAGCGAAATATTTAACTAAAGTTTCCATTTAGAAACGCAATTTTTAGCACTATATTACACCCTCTGTTCTGGCTGTTTCGGGTACCCTCAACAGCCAGAACAGAGGGGCCAAAAGTCCGAATAACAGAAAAAGTTAGAAAAATACAGTATAAATTAAACAGGAGACCAAGAGAAAAATTGAACTTTGACACTCCTTTATTTTGTTTTTCAAAATATTTTTACTAACTTTGCACACAAATTGCATTTGCTGTTGGACAG
>JAGKVE010000096.1 GCA_021152555.1 Bacteroidia bacterium
GGTATGCACGTTGCTTCATTAGAAGCCTCTAACGCATCAGTCGCCGTAACCCCAGGTTTCTACATTGTCAAAGTTGGCAACCAAGTAACAAAACTCTCAGTGAAATAGTCCCTGAATCTCATTATCAAAAAGGGAGGGTGTATCAAAATTCCGATGCACCCTCTTTTCATAACCTGCTGTAAAACATAAAACAAAGCCCTGACTTTCACAAGCCGGGGCTTTGCCATATCACAAAAATTTTGTATCTTTGTGGTATATAACAAATTAAATGTCTACAAAGTTACACTTTCGGGATTACAATCCCAAACAAATGTTACTTTTTCCGCAGCGTCTCGATAAAGATATTGCGGAAAACGATCCTGTCCGGGTTGTAGATGCAGTCATCGACAGTCTCAGGCTTGACAATTTCAAAAAACTATACAAGGAACGTGGCCGTAGTCCGTATCATCCCAAGATGATGCTGAAAGCGGTGATTTACGGTTATATGAACAATCTCTATTCTTGTCGAAAAATAGAGACGGCTTTGAAGCGAGACATTCACTTTATCTGGCTTGCCGGATATGAGCAGCCCGACTTCAACACCATCAACCGATTCCGCAACCGGGTCAAGGAAGAAGTCAACCAGGTGTTTACCCAATTGGTCATAGTTCTTGCCGAGAAAGGCTTCATCACCCTTGATGTCGAATACATCGACGGCACCAAGATTGAGTCAAAAGCGAACAAATACACTTTTGTTTGGAAAAAGACTACGGAAAAGAACAGGGAAAAACTTATCAGCAAGATAAATGCGCTTCTGGAGCAGATAGACGAGACTATAGCGCAGGAAAACGCGGAGCAGGAAAACGGACAGAGCTTTACGCCGGCAAACCTGAAGAACATAGCCGAAGAACTAAACCGCAACCTCGAGAACGAAGCCGAGCCCGAGACCAAAGAACAGAAAGAGAAGCGTAAGGAACGTAAAAAACAGATAAAACAACTGAGGAAACACGCCGACAAACTCGGCGAGTACGATAACAAACTTGAAATTCTGGGCGACCGCAACTCATATTCCAAGACCGATCACGACGCCACGTTCATGCGGATGAAAGAGGACGCCATGAACAACGGACAGACAAAGCCCGGATACAATCTGCAGATCGGGACCGAGAACCAGTTCATCCTCGACTTCGGATTGTTCCAGACTCCCGGTGACCCTCTGACAATGATATCGTTCTTCAATTCCTTTTTAGACCGTTACGACAAACTTCCGCAGACATGCATCGCCGATTCCGGGTATGGTTCCGAAGAAAACTACCGTTTCATGGAAGAGGCCGGAGTCGAAGCCTTTGTCAAATACAACTGGTTCCACCGCGAGCAACGCATGCACTACGAGCCCAATCCGTTCAGTCCGCAGGCACTTTATTATAATGCCGAAGATGATTATTATGTGTGTCCGATGGGGCAGCATATGGAGCGTATCGGCACGGCGCGTACAAAAACCGAAAGCGGATACATTACCGAAAGCGCCCGTTACAAAGCGCAGCGATGCGAGGGCTGTCCTTTGAGAGGAAGCTGCTTCAAGGCAAAAGGAGACCGGATAATAGAAGTCAACCACCGGCTCAACGAATATCGCCGGAAAGCCCGCGAACGGCTGACGTCGGAAGAAGGAGTGAAACACCGAGGGCGCAGATGTATCGAGCCTGAAGCCGTTTTCGGACAGATGAAATACGACATGGCATACAAACGGTTCCGGCACGTTGGAATGAGCAAGGTCAAAATGGACTTTGCCTTCTTTGCCATTGCCTTCAATCTCAAGAAAATGTGTTCAAAAATAGCACAACAGGCCAAAAACGGGGGAAAATCGCCCCAATCCGGCCTGATTTTGCATTTTTGTCGTATTTCGCGTCTCGAGAATCGGATATTTCGGGATTATCGCCAAAAAACAGCCGACTCTGTTTTATCAAATTCTCAGGCAGCATAAAAAGGGAGGGCGTACCAAAAAACTTAATTTTGATACACCCTCTTTTTTGTATCCCTTCCATCTAGCGCTCAAAAATTATTATACGCCTTATAAAAATTATACGACTTATACGAGTTATACGAATTATAGGATTTATCGCTAAGATGCTTTATCGCCGCAGATGAGCCATTATTCTGACGTCAGATATTAACTCAGTAGGAGTGGGTCCGGATGGCAGGGGGCGCTATCAGAATGGTTCAGATGGTAGGAGCGCGGTTCCGAGCGGGGTCTGAGCGTACTTCAGTACGTGATGCCTCGCGAGAGGTTCGCGCGACGCCGCAGATGAGCCATTATGATACGCCCCCTAAGATGAATGTTACTTCTTTAAAGGTATACTCCCGCTCCTGGCCGTCGGGGAGGCTGAGGGTCAGCATACCGCTGAGGTCCACATCAAGTATCGTGGCCTCAAAGGTCTCTTTCACTTGGTCCCCCTCATGGAAGGGGTGGACGGCATCGGCAGGTACTGCGAAGAGGTGGGGCTGACCGTCGTGGCGCCAGAGCGAGCGCAGATATTCCTCATGCTGTGGAAGGGCGAAAAATGGCGCGTTGACATTCTCTATTCTCAGCATAATCTCTTGCTGCAGAGCGCGGAACAGTTCCGGTACGGAAAATTCCTTGTGTGCCAGCATCGCCAGCGATACGGGGTTGGGCACAGCTTCGCTCCATTCGGTCTGGTTCACGTTCAGGCCCACGCCGATAATGCTGTGGCGCAAAGTGGCGTTGCCGTGCCGGTCGCGCCCCACGCCGTTCTGAATCAGGATTCCGGCTATCTTGCGGTCGCCCACATAGACATCGTTGGGCCATTTTACCTTCACTTCCGATGCCGGAACAGCTTCGGCCAAAGCCTGACGCACCACTGTGGCAACAGCCAGACACACCGACTCCGACAGCAAAAATTGCTGATTGGGGTCAATTCCCGTGTGGACAAACATGGAGAAGAGCAGGTTCTTTCCCGGTACAGCTTCCCACGAGTTGCCGCGCTGTCCGCGTCCGGCTGTCTGCGACAGGGCCACGACGGTGTCGCCATGGCCGAGGTCGGCCAGATTGCGCTCCATCCATGAGTTGGTGGAGTCTACTTCCTTAAGTTCAAATATCTTTCCCATCAGGCATCAGGAGTTTGGATGGTCAGTGTGCGCGTATCGTCATCGTTCACCGTGATGTTTACCTTCACGGTATCGTCGGGCAGCAGCGGCTCGATGCGCTCGGGCCATTCGAGCAGGCAGAGTGCGCCTGAGTCGAAATAGTCCTCCACTCCGATTTCGAGCGCTTCGTCCACATTCTCAACGCGATAAAGGTCGAAATGATATATCAGTTCGGCAGTGGTGTCGGAGCGGTATTCATTGATGATAGAGAACGACGGCGAATTGGCCAGATCCTCGTCTACGCCCAATGCGCGGCATAAAGCGCTGATAAACGTGGTCTTGCCGGCGCCCATTTCGCCATAGAAGGCATATACCGTCTCGTCGCCCATCAGCTTGACG
>JAGKVE010000009.1 GCA_021152555.1 Bacteroidia bacterium
AACACTATTTCAAAGAACTCATGCTATTCGGACTAAAATCAGCCGTTTAGCGATCATATTTTAACTAATTTAAGTCAAATTTTTAACGAACTATTGAGTCTTTGTACGCATCGTTATTTGCTCCACCCCACCAACTCTTGGCAAAACTGTGCTCGATGTTGCATCCGGATACCTTGGAACCCGGGGATGAGAATTTCTGCCAATCGTCGCAGTACATATCCATGCAGTAGCCGTTCTCGTCGCGGTCGGAATAATAGAAGACTTCCCAAGTCGAGGTGCCATAAGGAATAACGGTGTGGTCACGGATAATCGTTTTGAGTGTACCTTTGAGGGTGCCGTCCTTGGTTCCCTTGATAGCATTATAATAGCCCTCCGGCATCTCCTCCGCCAAAGCGAAGGAGAAAGCACAAACCAAGAGGCCCAATAAATAAATTCTGTTTCTCATATATCAAATCTTTTAATCATTCACTTTTTGCCCCATGACATTATAGAGCGTCTCGCCTACAAGAATATACATCTGCCCTCCGATAAGCACCTTGTGTGCCGTTTGCGCGCTATTCACAGGTTCTACCAACTCTATTGTGGATTGACAAGTGGTTATATAGCGGCTGTAAGATACACCGGCACCGGTGGCATTGATGGTGACAGCATCAAAGGCAGGTCCGTTCTTGTCTGTCGAGTTGGTACTCTCGAATCGCAGTGTGCTCATTCCGCTAAGCGAAGATGTATTGGTCCATGTCTGCTCGGCCATTGAATTAGTTGCTGCTACAAGTGTCGCAATCTGCGAACCGTTTGCTATCACTTTAACAGTGTTATAATCTGTACCTCCGTATGTACGCATATTCATGGTAATAGATGCCAAACCAGACAAATTAATATACGGAGATTCCAGATAAAGCCCTGTGCGTAATATCCAATAACTGCCGCTCTTGAAAGCCGTGTTGGTCCAACCATTCATACTTGAGGAATTAAACGTATAAACTGCTGGCGATGCTCCTTCCTCGGTCGTTTCTTTCGCAAAGACGGCATAATAAGTCACATCCGCCGTAACAGCAGGGAAGTCTTTGGCTTCAGTATAAAGCACAGCAGGAGCCTCATCCTGCGTGCCGGAGATAGGAGCACTTGTCCAGCCCATGAACTTGCTGCTTTCTGTCGAGCAAGATGTCGGTGCTGCAGGCAAAGAAGTCGGTTTGGTGTCCTCTTTTACAGAATCAACCTCCAGTTCCTCGCCGTTAACAGACCATGTCACACCATGTTTGACTGTCTGTACAGGTGTTGAGCCTCCGCCCTCGCAAGTAGGTGTCATTGATGCCAAATCAACAGCCTGACCGGCTTTCTCGCCCCATATATATTCCGCTAAATAAGGGTAATCAATAAAAGGATTACGGTTCTTTTGAATACCATAAACCGCTTGGTTTCGGTCAATCTCTTTCTGCGAGACCGGGTCGTTGCGATGCCATTTCAAAAAGAGGTTTTTTGCATATGGTGTGAGGTTTGTTTTATTAGATGTAAAGACAGCGTCACCTCCGGAACCATTAAGTGCCTTATCGCGGTAACGAGCTACCATATAAAAGTAAGTGCGTGCGAAATCGCCTTTGTACTGATCCGCAGGCTCAAAGACCGTGCCTGTATAACCTGGAAAAGTATTTGAACCTTTCTTGCCGAGCCCATGTCCCTGATAGTTATCCGAAAAACCGGTGCCATTACTTCCTGCAACCTCTCCATAAGGCAGGTTAGAGCGGAAATTATTAACACGTGCATCAGTAGGATAGACATGAAAGAGGTCGGACTTCATCGGGGAAGCTTCTTTAAACCACGATTGAGGGATGGAATGCTCTTTGTTCCAACAGTCACATACCGCCTTCTGACCGCAGTTCGCATCGTCCATCGTAAAATTGCAGGTAGAATACATATCCCATACCGTGTCAGCATAAATATCTGTCTGCTCGTAATACGGCTCCAAACCTTTATATGAAATGATCGTATGGTCTTTTATACGGTTAAAGAGTGCATCCAGAATGGCATCGGCGGACGATTTTCCGTCCACTCCGTCGTAATAACCTTCAGGAATGGCAGCCACGCCGGTAACGACGTTGGCAAAAGTGATTTGCGCGAAAATAATCAGCGCTATGAAAGAAAAGATATATCTACGCATATTACTTAACTTGCTGTCCCATTACGTTAAACATGTGGTCATCAATGATGATAAATAACTGACCGTCAATCAGCACTTTGTGTGCATTTATGTTAACCTGCGGAGTGAAGATCGCCTGCTCTTCCTGATCAGGTTCACCGCCACGCCATCCATCACTCTTCCCCTGTTCAAAATCAGCATCGGTGGAAGGCATTAGCTGCGCCAAGTTCACCGTCTCCCCTGCATGCTCGCCCCATATATATTCCGCTAAATAAGGGTAATCAATAAACGGATTGCGGTTTCCTTGGGTCTTCTGGATTCCGTTGTTGCGGTCGATTTCCTTCTGCGAAACAGGGTCCTCACGATGCCATTTCATCAACAAAACAACTGCCTTCTTCGTAAGCCCAAAAAAATTCGCTGCGTTGTATTTGCCGGAGAAGAAATTATTTCCGGTTGTCATGTTGGATAACTGCCATTTAACAATCGTTCCCATATATCCGCGTGCGAAATCTCCTTTGTATTTGTCCAGCGGTTCAAACACATTCCCACTACCTTTGACGGATTCGTTGGCAGCAGAGGCAATTGTTTTCTTGTTTGTTGCCCAACTAGCAGCAGAACCATATTTATTACCATTCCAGTCTGTGCCGCCATTCACTTCCCCAAACTCATAATTAGAGCGTACGCCGTTAATCTTGCCATCCGTGGGTACAAGATGGAAAATATCACAACCAATGCCTGACGTTGTCCCTCCAAACCACGATTTAGGAATTGAGTGCTCACGATTGTAACAATCACATACATCCCTATACGAGCCGCATTTATCACTATTGTACGTAAAGTTGCAGTCTCCATACATATCCCAAATTTTGCCGGCACGCGAAGCGTTGTATTCAGGATTAGAAGGATCCGTCGGATAGGTGTCCGTTATTTTATAGGCAGTCCAAAGCCCATCATAACCAAGTGTTTTGAAACCTTTGTTAGCTGTTGAACTAATAGCGGACCATAGATCTTTACCGGATTTACCATCTACATTAGCATAATACGCAGGAATATCTGAGGGCGATGTTACTGTTGCCGCCCATACGATTTGCGCCATTAGAATGAGCGCAAGGAAAGAAAAAATGTGTTTTTTCATTGTTATTAGGTATTTATTATTTATCTAATATGAAATGAGCCTACAAAAGTACAACTTTTTTTACACACGTGCAAATAAAAACGGCAAATTTTTCTAAAAACATGCCGTTTTTACGTAATTTATAGGTCGTAAATGGGATTTTTTACAAAATTTCTTATTTCGCTATGCTCAAACGATTACTGCTTATTTCGGCAAGTTCAAACGATTATCTCATGTAAAATCTCGCTGACTGTGGGGTGCGGGAATACGACTTGCTGCATTTCCTCCACCGTATAGCCTTTGCTGACGGCAAAAGAGGCAGCTGCGATAAATTCCGAGCAGGGGTTTCCGATACAATGCACGCCCAGAACGGTATGGTCCGCAGCATGCAGAACCAGTTTGCATAGCCCTGTCTCTCCTTCGTTCTCCACCATGAAGCGCCCAGAGAAAGTCATGGGCAGTTTACGTACCTCTACAGGAATGGACATTTCTGCCGCCTGCTGTTCGGTAATACCCACAGACGCGATTTCGGGATTCGAATAAACGACCGAAGGAATGGCAAGGTAATTTACCGTTTGGTCATTGGTGATTGGTGATTGGGCATTTAGCATTTTAGACACAGCCACTTCGGCTTGGCGGGAAGCAACATGCGCGAGCATGATCTTAGCCGTGACATCGCCACAAGCATAGACGTTCGGCAAGTTGGTCTTGCAGAACTCATCGGTCTTGATTGCTCCGCGCTCCAATTCGAGGTCCCGGAGCGTTTCGAGACCTTGCAGGTTCGCGCGTCTTCCTACGCTCACCAACACTTTTTCCGCCTCATACCACTCGCCATTCGCCTTGACCTTTATGCATGGCAGATCATCACTTTGTATTTCTTCCACTTTAGTGGAAGTAAGGATATTGATACCGGCTTTGCGGTATTTTTCGAGGAGGAGTTGAACGACTTCGGGATCGAGGTTCGGAAGTATAGAAGGCATGGCTTCAATGACTGTCACAGGCACGCCGAGTTCGTGGTAAAGCGTAGCGAACTCCATGCCGATAACACCACCACCGACAATGATGATGGATTTAGGCAGTTCGGTTGCCGCAAGTGCGTCGGTCGAATCCCAAACAGCAGGATTATCCTTGATCCCCGGAATTGGCGGAACGAAGTTCGTCGAACCCGTACAAATCATTAAATTCTCTGCCTCATACGTCTCACCATTGCACTCAATGCTGACCATTGTGTCCTGACGACTCACCACCTTTGCAAAACCATTCACCAACGTACAATGTTCGTTATTCAAACGCTGCTTGATACCGGCTACCAGTTTGCGCACCACGATCGTCTTACGTTTCTGCATCGCCGCAAAATCGAACAACACATTCTCTGCCGTCACGCCATATTTCTGCGCATGGGTAGCATTGTAATACTGCTTAGCGCCAAAAAGCAAAGACTTCGTGGGAATACAACCTACATTGAGACAAGTACCGCCTACGGCATTCTGTTCAAAAAGCACTACATCTTTACCGGCTTTGCTCGCCTTCTCTGCCGCCGTATAGCCTGCCGGGCCGCCACCTATTATGGCTAAATAATACCTCATATTTTTATAGCGTTGAATAGTTAAAGAGTTAAAATGGTTTGCTTTGCAAACGTTTAATTGTTATTTTTTGTCCTTTTTTCTTGTTCCCTTGTCTTTTATTCTTATCTCCGGGGTGGATTGCAAGACAATCGAGTTAGCCGGAATATCCTGTGTAAGCCAGACGTTACCGCCTATTACGGTGTCATGACCGATAGTTACACGCCCCAAGATAGAGGTGTTCGAATAGACTGTCACACGGTCCTCTAAGATCGGGTGACGAGGGATATCAATCGGTCGTCCTTGTTCATCATATTCAAAATTCTTCGCACCCAACGTGACACCCTGATATAGCACAACATGCGAACCAATAATAGCCGTCTCACCAATCACGACACCTGTACCGTGATCGATACAGAAATAATCCCCTATCTGCGCAGCAGGGTGTATGTCTATTCCTGTTCGACTATGCGCCAACTCCGTTAGCATACGCGGAATACGCGGTACTCCCAACAGATGCAACGCGTGCGCAACACGATAATGAATCATGGCAAATGGCAAAGGATAACTCAGTATCACTTCGCCGCGATCAGTTACCGCCGGATCGTTATGCAGCACCGCATCAACATCCGTATTCACCAACTGCGCAATAGACGGCAACTCATGCCAAAAAGCCTCCGGCAAGTCTAACCCTTCCGGCACTGCCACTTGCGCATAGTAGTCCGGGAAAACCACTCCCTGCACGTGTGCAACGAACTGTTTCAATTGCCCTATAGTAGGAATCTTCTCCACTTCCAAATCTAAAATTTAAAATACCGACAGGTACCTCTCTCCCGTATCCGGCAAAAGCACCACGATATTCTTATCCTTATACTCCGGCTGTTGATGGAGTGCCAGAGCCGCTGCGTACGCTGCCCCGCTGGATATTCCAACCAACAAACCGTACTCCTTCGCCAAACCGCGTGCCGCAGCAAAAGCGTCTTCATTCGTAACGGTCTTCACTCGGTCCACAAAACCCGCCTGATACGTCTCCGGTTGAAATCCCGCACCAATACCTTGTATCTTATGCGCACCGGGCTGACCACCCGATAGCACAGGCGACGAAGCAGGTTCAACGGCAATAATCTCCACCATCATATTCTTCTCTTTCAACGCTCGTCCCACGCCGCTGAGTGTTCCGCCTGTTCCTACTCCGGCAACAAACACATCAACTTGACCGTTGGTATCTTCCCAAATCTCCTGACCCGTTGTCGCATAATGAATAGCCGGGTTGGCAGGGTTGACAAACTGTCCCAAAATAACACTTCCGGGCGTAATATCACGCAAACGCTCTGCCTCTGCAATGGCTCCTTTCATTCCGGCCGAACCGGGCGTCAAGACCAATTCTGCACCATACGCAACCAATAGGTTTCTGCGCTCCACAGACATGGTCTCCGGCATTGTCAGCACCACTTTATATCCTTTCAACCGACCGATCCACGCCAAGCCGACACCCGTGTTTCCACTCGTCGGTTCTATAATCGTCGCACCCGGTTGCAGTTTGCCGCTTTTTTCTGCGTCCTCTATCATCGCAAGTGCCGTGCGGTCCTTGACACTACCGCCCGGATTGAATCGCTCCAACTTGAGCAACAACCCCTTCTCTACCTGCAACATCGGCGTCTTGCCGATCAATTCCAATAAACTGCTATATATCATATGTTTCGTAAGTATATTCTCACCGCCTCTGCAACCATCTCGCTGCACGGACGTTTCTCGTAGTACTGCGGCGTACGCTCTGCCGGACGAGGCTCCTCCGGTTTCGGAGCCAAACCCAACAACTCCGCACAAATCAAACTGCCATACTTGTCTTTGAAGTCTCCGGCGAGTTGTTGTACAAACGCATAGTTGGCCATCTTACCGTCGTTATCATGCGGAGTCGCAGAACCGTTATGCAGACCTGCTAACAGAAACATCCCGCTCGCGGCACCACAAACCATACGCATCCGACCGATGCCGCCGCCGAACGATGCCGATAGACGCAACGCCAACGACTCATCCGTTACACCATACAAATCTGCGCAAGCGGCAAAAACCGATTGCGAGCAGTTATACCCTTGTTTGAATAACTCCACCGCACGCTGTGCGCGTGCCTCAATCTGTTCGTCTGTCATTGCAGTTTACCCAAGTATTTACGTAATTGTGTTTCCGTTGTCTTCGCTTCCACCTGAGCATCTACCAGATCCGAAGCGGCTGCTAACCAAGCTGTCTGTGCTTGCATCAACTCTGATGCTGTGATAAGTCCGGCTTCAAACGACTCCTGTGCCATACGCAGCACTTCAGCGGCATTGTCCTGTGTAAGACGAGCCAACGTGATCTTCTGCTGAGCCTCTGTCAGTTTCTGATTCGCCTGCGTTGTTTGCAGCGTAAGTAATTCGCGTGTTTCTTCCGTTTTGAGCGCCATGGCATTAGCGGCATGTTTTGCTGCTTTATAACGAAGGATATCATCGGCATGAGCGATAGGCACATTCACCACCACTCCAGCAGAGAAAAAGCCCTTTCCATCCCAATTGGTACTAAACCCGTTATCCGCATTCGGATTGGTATAGACATATCCGGCAGAAGCGACAATATTGGGTTGTAATCCCGCCGCCGCGAGCATAGCGTTGGATTTGGCGATTTTCTGCGCCTCTTCCATCAATCTTAGCTCCGATCGTTCCGCCACAGCACTTTCCGTATTGACAGAGTCAGAAGGAAGAGAAGTTTCCGTCAGCGCGCTTTCATCCAAGACAAATGTTGTTGCAAGCGGGAGACCACATAGTTGCGCGAGCGCCATATTGGAAAGCGTAAGACCATTTTCCGCCTGGAGTTTTTTGACTGATGCTTCACCGCGTTTGGTGGTCACTTTCAGCAGGTCAGACTGCGTCACCAAGCCCTCATCAAGCGCCTCTTTGACATCGGTTTCCAGCTGGCACAGGAGTTGGTAATACTGCTCTGCCAGCTCTTTTTTCTTCGCCACAGACACAACACGCCAGTAGGCCTCATCCACACTATAGATAATGTCATTGTGCTTGGATTCGGCCTCAATGGTAGCAATATTTTCCGTAGCCTTGGCAATCTTATACATCTGAATAAGCCGCCCTCCGACATAAATGGGCTGTGTCACTCCCACTTGCGCCACGAAGATATGCCTCAAATCCGGCGACAATTTATCATAAATCTGCTTGTAGGCATCCGCTACTTTCTGGCCCACATTGGTTTCGAGATTTTTGACGGATTCCTCAAAGATAGTGCCTTGTGCAGCAGTTTCAATCTTTCCCAGAGCACTTTCGCTACTCCATTTGAATGAAGCCGTTCCGTCCGAGTGGACCGTAGCCGTACCAAACGAGAAATCCGTGGAATTAGCCAACAAATGGACATTGGCGGAATTCCACATATATGCGGCATTGGCAGTAATCCGCGGGAACATGGCAGCCAATGCAGCCTTTCTGCTATACTCCGCCGCCAGCCGTGTCTCTTCCTGCGATTTGGCAGAAATACCGGATGTAAGCGCCAAGTCACGGCATTGCTGCAACGTGTAACTTAATGTATCGGAAGCAAGAAGCGATTCGAAGCCCACGGAGCACAAAAGAAGGATTACTATGTACCGGTAATTAAAACGCATTGTACCAATTTTCCAGTTGTTCATTAAAAGCTCTGCGTTCGAGTGTCTGCGCCCATTGACGGACATCCTCTGTATGGTCTTCAAAATGCAAGGTCACTGTGCGGCGCCATTTCCATTGTTTTGGCTTGAGTTTGGAAAACCGGCTGGATTCGAGTCCCCTCATCCTGCATAGTATAACCCGCACATTTTCAGGAAGTTTACGGCATACTTCATACGCCATACGCCTATTTCCTATGACCTCTTTGTCTATCGTTTTGACATGTCCAGACGGATAAAAACAGAGTTGCTTTCCAGCAGCCAGACTATCAATGGCAATCCTGCTAAGTTGTGATGCAGCCGCTGCCCCTTCTTCCCTAGACATGGCACTCTTGTTAAGATCCGGCACTTCAATGGCATCCGCTTTTTTGAGAATATGACCGTAGAACTTATTGCGCATAAAGAGTTCGTCCACCATCGGGCTGATCGGCAGCCACCATTCTTCACTGAAGAGGATCAGCGGGTCTATATACGCGGTATGGTTAGGCAAAACAAGATGAACCGAGTTGTCACGCAACAACTCCTCTCCTGTCACACGAATATCGTAATGCCAGTGGAAAAAGAATTTAACGAGTTTTCCTAATGTATATCTGTTCATAATTCGTTTGTCAGTTCCCGCAAAGCAGTTATCGTTTTTATATTCTCAGGCGGCACACCCCTCCGGCAAAAAAACACCGTATCCATTCCGGCAGCTTGTGCGCCGAGGATGTCAGTAGTCATCGAATCGCCGACCATCAGAACTTCATTCGGCCGGAGAGCTGCACGACGAAGAGCCTCTTGAAAAAAACGGATGTCAGGTTTATCATAACCGATGTCCATTGAGATATAAGTGTCCTCAAAATAATGTAAAATGCCTGCATACTCAAGGCGGCTGCGCTGCAGATGCCCAAAACTATTGGATGCAGCAAAAAGCCGATAACCTTTTGCCCGGAGTGTCTCCAAAACCTCTTTCGCCCCATCTACCAGAGCATGTGTCTTCCCCCAGGCTGTACGAAAGGCGAGTTTGAAGGGTTCCACCGCCGATTCGGGATAACCAATTGTGGCAATAAACTCAGCCGGATATAGTTCCATGACCTCGGCAATCGTGTGTTTGCCATGTTTGGCTTCGGAGAAAAGCCTGCCGCTGATGTCGAAGAAGACAGCGAACAGTCTCTCCTCTTCCCTCTCCTCGAGAGAGGGAGTAAGAGTCCGCATAGCGGCGTCAAACGCTTCCCGACAACAAGGGATGTACTCAAGCAGCGTGTCGTCGATGTCTATGAAGATGGCCTTATACATTATAAAAACAAAATAGGGAGCCCCGATGGCTCCCTGTCGGGTAGGCGAGATTCGAACTCACGACCTCCTGCTCCCAAAGCAGGCATTCTAACCGGGCTGAACTACTACCCGTTGCGCTCGCAACGCGAGCCCCCTGTAATACTACTTCTTTTCAAAAGCGGCTGCAAAGGTACTGCTTTTTTTCGACATATACAAATATTTCAGCTTTTTTTTGCAAAAAATCATTTTTCGTGGATGTATGGCACTAAAAATCCCCCACTCCGCTATTGGAGAGGGGGAGTTTCATTTACCATTTCTTACCCCAAAAGGGGCACGATTATTAGGTCATTTTTTATTTAACTTCTTCGAAGTCAACATCCTCTGCGGTCGGGTTGCCGTTGTTGTTCGAACCATTGTCGGTCGGACCAGCTTGCGGACCTTGCGGGCCGGCTTGAGATTGTTGCGCTTGCTGTTGGGCAGCGTACATCTCTGCAGAGGCAGCTTGGAAAGCGGTCATGAGGGCGTTGTTGGCAGCTTCGCAGGCATCGGCGTCACGTTTTGCATAGGCGTCTTTGAGGTCTGCGAGGGCTTTCTCGATCGGCGCCTTCTTGTCAGCCGGGATCTTGTCGCCGAGTTCAGCGAGCTGCTTCTCGGTCTGGAAGATCGTAGCGTCGGCTTTGTTGAGTTTGTCAGCCTGCTCTTTCGCCTTCTTATCGGCTTCGGCGTTGGCTTCTGCCTCGGCTTTCATTCGCTTGATCTCGTCGTCGGAGAGACCGGAGGATGCCTCGATACGGATCTTCTGCTCCTTACCGGTAGCTTTGTCCTTCGCAGTGACGTTCAAGATACCGTTGGCGTCAATATCGAAGGTTACTTCGATCTGCGGTTCGCCACGACGGGCAGGCATGATTCCATCGAGGTGGAAGATACCGATCTGTTTGTTCTGCGCCGCCATCGGACGCTCACCTTGGAGGACTTTGATCTCTACGGAAGGCTGGTTATCGACCGCCGTTGTGAAGGTCTCGGTCTTCTTGGTCGGGATGGTGGTGTTCGCCTCAATCATCTTAGTCATGACACCGCCCATGGTCTCGATACCGAGTGACAGCGGGGTTACATCGAGCAGGAGGACGTCTTTCACATCGCCTGTGAGTACACCACCTTGGATGGCTGCGCCGACTGCGACTACTTCGTCCGGGTTAACGCCCTTGGACGGAGCTTTGCCGAAGAATTTCTGTACGGCATCCTGGATAGCCGGGATACGCGTCGAACCACCTACGAGGATAATCTCGTCGATATCGGAGGTCGAGAGGCCTGCGTTCTGCAGCGCCGTACGACACGGAGCGATAGTACGCTGGATCAGATCGTCGATGAGTTGCTCGAATTTCGCACGGGTCAGGGTCTTAACGAGGTGAGCAGGAACGCCGTTGACCGGCATGATATACGGGAGGTTGATCTCCGTAGAGGTAGCAGAAGAGAGCTCGATCTTCGCTTTCTCGGCAGCCTCTTTCAGACGCTGCATCGCCATCGGGTCTTTGGAGAGGTCGGCTCCACCGTTCTCGTTCTTGAACTCCTGAACGAGCCAGTCGATGATACGATGGTCGAAATCATCACCTCCGAGGTGGGTATCACCGTCGGTTGCTTTTACCTCGAAGACACCATCGCCGAGCTCGAGCACGGACACATCGTGGGTACCACCACCGCAGTCGAAGACCACAATCTTCATATCCTTGTTGGACTTGTCAAGACCATAAGCCAAGGCAGCAGCGGTCGGCTCGTTGACGATACGGCGTACGTTGAGACCTGCGATCTCGCCGGCTTCCTTAGTAGCCTGACGCTGGGAGTCGTTGAAGTATGCCGGGACGGTGATGACAGCTTCGGTGACCTCTTGTCCGAGGTAGTCCTCTGCGGTCTTTTTCATCTTCTGAAGGATGATAGCCGAGATCTCCTGCGGAGTGTAGAGACGTCCGTCGATGTCCACACGTGGGGTGTTGTTATCGCCTTTCACTACCTTATAAGGAACACGCGCGATTTCAGACTGCAAGCGGTCGTAGGTCTCGCCCATGAAACGCTTGATAGAATAGATAGTTTTGGTCGGGTTTGTGATGGCTTGACGTTTAGCAGGGTCGCCCACTTTGCGCTCGCCACCCTCAATAAATCCAACTACAGAAGGAGTAGTACGTTTCCCTTCCGCGTTAGCAATGACGATAGGTTCGTTACCCTCCATTACGGCTACACACGAGTTTGTGGTACCGAGGTCAATTCCAATAATTTTGCTCATAATATAAAAATTTAAATGTTTTACAATTTTTATGACCGCGCCCTTGGCGCTGTAAGACCGCTTACGCTGCCGGGCCATTGCATTATAGGACCGCTTCGCTGTAAGACGATTCGCTATGAATAAGACAAATCGCGTGCCAAAGGGCTTGGAACGCGATTTATGACTGATTTGGCAGAAAAGAACTGCCATTTTGGCAGGAAAGAACGATTTACCGCCGTTCATCCCAGCCAAAAGGATGCCGGATGAGTGGCAGTTTGGCTAAGGGATGGTAGTCGCCGACCAGTCCGACAGGCTCAGCATGACGTATCTGAGAGACTGTCTCAATACACGGACGAGCTTCGCTGATTCGGAAACCGTTGCCGGAAAGAATCTGCTTGTAACTCTCGGTGTGAAGTTCTGTGAACCCTTGTGAGAACTCAAACTCGTCGCCGTCAATATTGAGCGTACGATATGTGCGTTTCTCGCCCTGCACGGCATTTGCCGGCAAGCAGTCTGCATTTATACTAAGGAAATAACGCACGCGTGCGCGCTTGAGTTCCAAGTAACCCGCCACGCGGTCAAACGACATGACATGCACTATGTTTTTTTGCACAGGTCCGAACACCCATTGCAGCATATCGTAGAAATGTACGCCAATATTCGTTGCTATTCCGCCGGATTTATGTACGTCGCCCTTCCAACTCGCATAGTACCAGTTTCCGCGCGAGGTGATGTATGTCAAATCGACATCATAAATTTTGTCCTTCGGTCCGTTCTCCACTTTCTGTTTCAATGCGCGAATCTTGTCATGCAAACGAAGCTGAAGAATCGTATATGCTTTATGCCCCGTTTCAGTCTCTAGCTGCACAAGGTTGTCAATATTATAAGGGTTGAGCACCAACGGTTTCTCGCAAATCACATCGCATCCCAAACGCAAACCGTACCTGATAAACGCATCGTGCGTATAATTCGGTGTGCAGATGGAAAGCCAGTGCAGAGGGTTGTCAGTACGCATTTGTTTGGAGCAGAACCTGTCGAACTGCTCGTTCTCCGTATAAAAAGAGCATTCGGGGAAGAAACTATCCAAACGACCGACGCTGTCGAATTTGTCATAGGCCACCAGCAGGTTATTACCCGTATCGGCTATGGCTTTGAGATGGCGCGGAGCTATATATCCCGCTGCGCCGATCAAACCAAAATTAAGAACTTTCATTATTGTGTGTTTCTATCGTATTCAAAAAAACGCCTGCATAACTTATGCTCGAGAAAACTTCCTGAGAATAGGATTTGAGGCCTGCTTTTTCCTCTGTAATCCGGCCACCTCATCGCTATCCGCTTGCACGGGTCACGGCGTAGAGTACCGGCACGCCATTAGTGAAGCATTTGCACTCGGTTAATTGTTTTTTGTTGAGTTTTCCGGTTCCTATCAGTTATGCAGAGCGTTGTTAATAATATCTATGCCACCCTATCGTTATGACAATACGGTGGGTGTTAGTATTCATGTCATAAGGCATCGCATTTTCGTGCGCATAGAGGTTCAGACGCTGCCAGCGGTATTGATAGGCGGCTTGTACCATCATGTGCGTGCCGCGGTAACCAATGGCGAATGAAGCGTACTGCGTCCAGCGTAATTGATGGAAATAGGTATCCTGTCTGTCGAACGTATTATCCATCGGCACCACGAACTGCCGCTTGTCGAACGGACTCTCGAATGCATAGCCGGCATTGATATAAAGCCCTAACACAGGCACTACTTCTAATCCCGCGCGGAGAGTATGAAGGTTATCGCCGCTCTGATGAGCAAAATCATATTGGAACGCCAACATCCCGTACGCACCTACCTGAAGTGCCACAGACGCCGTTGTGCGCCATGGCATATGGAAAGCACGTGACGGAGGACGCAGATCAGGGGCGTTTGAGACACGTAACGAATCCGTCTGGGCACGCAAAGAGCCTGTAGAATAGGTATTTACGCTTCCTACACTCGCTGTTTGCATTCCCAAGCCGAAACGAAGCCATGGTATCGGACGATAAAGCATGCCGAGCGAGAGATTGAAACTCGCACCGGAAAAGAGCAGTGTCGTCTGGTTGGTATTCGAATAATAGCGTCCCTCTGCATTCATCGACGGGAAAATTTCAAGATACGTTGCGTCTGCTGACAGCAGATAGGATTGCATATGCAATCCCGCGCCCACGTACCAGCGGTTGGATATGTTCATCGCCCAATCGAGCGCATATTCATTGACGTAACCGTTTTCCCGCAAAATCAGTGAATTGGACGCATAATGGCTGTCAGTGCAGAACGGGATATCCCAATTCACATCCGCTGTTGTGAGCAGTGCGCCTAATGACGGTCCGTCTGTCGCAGTGCCGTACATCTCGCGGTTATAGGACTGCACGCGGTTGTACGACAGCATGATATTATGGAACTGCACGCCCTTTTCCGTCGGTGCGACGGTCGGCAGACTGAACACCGCGGACGCATGTGGAATCATGAATAAGTTGCGCGCATGTGTCCTTTCCGTTCCCGCCTGTCTGGTGGCATCGAACATACCGTCAAACGTCAACAGTACTTCCGATCGCCGGTATAATCCCAAACCCGCCGGATTGAGCAGAACGGATGACGGGTCACCACCTATTGCAGACATCGCGCCGCTCATACCCACAAAGCGCGCTGTACCTGTCAACGAGCGCTCACTCAAACGCAAGTCATCCTGACTCCAGGCACTAAGCGACAAAGTGCAAAGGGCAAAAGCCAATATAGTTCGAATCGTCCTCATCGGTTGATTTTAACAGTTATTGTAGTGTCTTGTACATTGACGTATTGGATATCCACGGGCACGGATTCTTTCTGCTCGGACGATGTGTTTCCGGATGCGGATGACGCCTCCGGTTGAGTTGCCGGCTGAGACGGCTCGGTCTGACTGCCCGACTCATGCGCATGACGTCCGTCATTCCAATAATAGGCATCGTCGATGTAGGGCGGGTCGGCGAATGACGGCGTTACAAAAAGCGCTAATAGCGTTAGTGCCACTATGGAATATTTATTTTTCATATCTTTCGGAAACCGATTATTTCGCGTACTTCTTCTATCGTTTTCTCTGCGCGCGCAGCCGCTTTCTCTGCCCCTTGGCGCATTACGCGTTCGAGCAGTGCGTCATCGGATGAGTATGCTATTATGCGCTCACGGATAGGAGCAAGCAATTTGTTGGCGTCTGCCGCCATCTGCTTTTTCATATCTCCGTAACGGATCTCCATCCGGTTATAGAGGTCGTTGTAATACTCCGCTGCCTCTTGACCGCAGAGCAACTCGCATAGCAGGAACAGGTTCTGGATAACTTCCGGTTTCTCTTGGTTGAGTTGGGTGGGACCGCTGTCTGTCACGGCGCGCATGATTTTCTTGGTCACCGTCTTCTCGTCGTCGCATAGATAGAGACAGTTGCCCTCCGACTTACCCATTTTCCCGCTGCCGTCCAAGCCAGGCACTTTGACTGCCTTGTCTGCAAAATGGAACGATGCAGGCTCTTTGAAGTACTCCACATTGTATATGCGGTTGAAACGGCGGGCGAACAGACGGGCCATTTCCATATTCTGCTCCTGGTCTTTGCCTACCGGCACTTTGTCCGCCTTATGCATCAGAATATCTGCCGCCATGAGACACGGATACGTCAGTAAACCGGCATTCACGTTATCCGGCTGTTTGCGCACTTTCTCTTTGAACGATGTCACGCGTTCCAACTCGCCCAGATAGGCATTCATATTCAGATACAGATACAACTCCAACACCTGTTTTACATCGCTTTGAACATAGATCGGTGCTTTTTCTGGGTCTATGCCACAGGCCAGATACTCGCTCAAAATGGTCTTCACTGAATTGCGGATATTCTCCGGCGTCGGATGGGTGGTCAACGAATGCCAATCGGCAATGAAGAACATGCAGTCGTACTTGTCCTGCATCTTCACGAAACTCTTCACCGCTCCAAAATAATTGCCTAAATGAAGGTTTCCTGTCGGCCGTATTCCGCTGATTACTCTTTCCATATTAAATCTCTATCGGCAGTTGACGGTAAATTGGTTGAGAAAGGGCGGTCAGAGTTGTCGTGTCCGCTACGCCGGGGATTGCCTGAATCTTGGTGTTCAGGATATTCAGCAAATGCTCGTTGTCATGTGCGAACACTTTGATCAGAATACCGAATGCACCTAATGTATATTGCGCTTCTACCACCTCCGGTATCTCCTTCAGCGCTGCGATGACCTGGTTGTACATCGACGCCTTCTCCATCGTAATTCCGATATATACGCAGAGTTGATAACCCAGCATTTTAGGCTGGACATGATAACTCGAACCGGTAATTACGCCATTGTCAAACATCTTCTGTACACGCTGATGAACGGCGGCGCGGCTCACTCCGCACTGCTCTGCCACATCGCGGAATGGGATTCGTGCACTCTGGGTGATAATGCGTAGAATCTTACGGTCTAATTCGTCTATTTTTTCCATTGTTTAGATAAAATGATTAAAAATTTTTGCAAAGATACAATATTTTTTGTATATGTCCAAATTTTTTTGTACTTTTGCACCAAAAATAATAACAAAATGACACTTGACGAGTATATTTCTGCCCATTCAACGCCTGAAAATGAAGTTTTAGCGTCCATCACGCGTGATACACATATACATGTATTGAACGCGCACATGCTCAGCGGGCACGTGCAGGGACGCGCGCTGAGCATGTTCAGCAATATGATCCGGCCACACAAAATTCTTGAACTCGGAACGTTCACCGGATACTCGGCACTTTGCTTGGCTGAGGGATTGACCGAAGACGGGCAACTCATCACCATCGACCATAACGATGAACTGGAAGACACCATCCGCCGTAACTTCGCACGCTCGCCTCTGGGCAAAAAAATAACGCTTCTTATCGGAGATGCCAAAGAAATTCTAAACCCTCAACTCTCACCTTTCAACTTTCAACTTTCAACTCTCAACTTCCAATTCGACCTTGTCTTCATTGATGCCGACAAACGCGAATACTGCGAATATCTCGAATTGGTATACCCGCTCATTCCCGTCGGAGGGTATATTATCGCGGACAACACACTTTGGGACGGGCATATTATCGACAGCGCATATGACCGCGACAAACAGACACTCGGATTACGAAAATTCAACGACCTGCTGGCGGCTGACGAACGATTCGAACAAGTCATTCTGCCCCTTAGGGACGGACTGACCATCATTCGCAAAATAAAGGATTAATCACAATTTTGTATTCGAACCGTTATCGAGGGCATATCGAACTTGTATCGAGCCAATATCGAGAGATTATCGCATCCTACCCCACCCTATATATACTATGTATATATTCCGTGATTTTGGATACAGCTTCCTGTAATATCTCCGGAGAAGTCGCAAGATTGATGCGCACATAGTTTGTACACCCATACATCTCCGAGGGGTTAAGCAGTACTTTGGCCTCTGATGCCAGCCGGTCACAGAATTTATGCGCAGACATTCCCAGCGCGGAAACATTCACCCACGCCAAATAAGTCCCTTCCGTCTCATGCAAGACAAGCATCGGAAGGTCTTTTTTCAAAGCGTCACGCAGATAGCAGAAATTGCTGTATATCAGTTTATTCAGCTCGTCAAGCCATTCTCCGCACTCATTGTACGCGGCAACTTGGGCCACCAAGCCAAACGGATTGAGCCCGTTCACTTCGTGTACTTCTAACGCGTGGTTGATTTGCGCGTGCAACTCAGGATTGGGAACAAAAATAGTCGCGCATAATAGACCGGCAATGTTAAACGCTTTGCTTGCCGACATACAAACGCAGTAATTGGCATCGTCGTGCGCGAGTGTAGCAAAAGGCGTGTAATAATGCCCGGGGAATGTGAACTCGCAATGAATCTCATCGGATAGAACAAACAGATGCTCGCGGCGCATGATGTCCGCCAGACGCTCTAATTCCTCAAGGCTCCACACCCGGCCTGTCGGGTTGTGAGGATTACAAAGAAGAAACACATCGGCACTCTTCGCTTTGCTTTCCACGTCCGTCCAGTCAATTTCATAACGGTTGCCACGGACTACAAGAGGAGAGTCCACTAACTCGCAGCCCATATTCTCTATACACGCGAAGAAGCAGTTGTACGCCGGCGTAAACGTCAGCACGCGCAAAGGGGTACACGGACCGGCAGCAGACTGCTGCTTGCGGGCCTTTAACGCCGCAAAAATAGCCGCAATGGCAGGCACTACGGCGGTGGTATAGAGCAGATTATCGCGGTTGATGCCTTTCCAGCCGTGACGCCGGGCAAACCAGTTGGATACCGCGTCATAATTGGCTTGCGGTACAATCGAATACCCGAACACACCGTGATCTAAACGACGTTGCATGGCTTCGCGAATAGGCTTGGCTGCCTTGAAATCCATATCGGCCACCCATAGGGGCAATGTACCTTGTGCCTGCTCGGAATCCCACTTGTAGCAATCGGAACCGCTACGGTTTACAAATTCAATGCTTCTTCCCATGTGTAATCTTTTTCTTCGGTAGTAGAAGGGAGGTACCCCATTTCTTCCCGGGCTTTGTCCTGCTTGAAGGTAAAATATGTGCAGGTACATTCACAGAGCAACTCGCCCTGTTCGCTGTATATCTCGCCCTGCACAATGGCTATATTACGCCGCATTTCTTTAAGGTACGCGCGTAACTTGATATAATTTTGAAGAGTGGATACGGGTTTATGATAGCGCATTTCCATCTTCGCCGTCACTCCGGCAGTCTTAAGAAGATGGAAAACCACCCATCCACACACTTCGTCCAACAGTACCGCTTGTATCCCGCCATGAAGCGTATTCAGCCATGATTGGTGGTTTTGAGTCGGGCGCCAAATAGAGATAATCTCGTCGCCATTCTCAAAAAACTGCATCCGCGTACCTATCGGATTATCGGGACTGCAACCGAAACAATTATAACCCGGTGTGTGTGTCCAGGGATTGAGGATCCGCTTCATTCTTTTTGATAATTTAGCAAAAACGGCTGCAAAGATACTGAAAAATTTGCATATATCAAAATATTTTTGTAATTTTGCACAGAATTTTAACCACTGCGAATTATGGAAAATGCAGAAAACCGTCCTTTCATGCAGTTACGCACGAATCGCGGGCTATTGAAAATGTGCTTTTTAGGCTTCATTACCTTTGGGATTTACCCGTTGGTTGTGGAGTCTCACATCTCGGAAGAATTGAATCTTATAATCGCCGGGCGTGACGGGCGTCACACTATGCATTACTGCCTGATTTATTTCATCTTCTCATGGCTCACTTGCGGCATCGCGCCGATTGTATGGTATCACCGTACGTCAGACCGTATGGATTGCGAACTTGCTCGTCGTCAGATTGATTACGAATTTGGTTCTCTTGATTTCTGGCTCTGGTGTATTCTCGGATCGCTTATCGTTATCGGGCCATTCGTCTATACATACAAACGAATGAAAGCAATGAACCTCATCAACGAGGATTATAATCAAAAAGGTTAATTACCTATTTTTAGGTATTGTGTATGTTACGTAAAAGCAATAACTTTGCAGCGTTTTTTGAATTTATTATGAAAAGATACTGTTTTTTACACCTATTTTTAGGTATTTTGAGCATAAATCTGTATGCTCAGACTGCCGAGGATTTTGAGATTGAGGAAGTCACTGTAGTGCAACGCAAGAAAGGAACCGTCAAAAGCAGGACGGAGGCCTTTGACACCCAAAAGATTAACGGTGAGGAATTATGCCGTGCGGCTTGTTGCAACCTCAGCGAAGCCTTTGAAACAAACGCTTCGGTTGATGTCGCCTACTCGGACGCTGCAACGGGGGCCAAACAAATCCGGCTGCTCGGACTCAGCGGTACATACGTCCAGCTGATTCAAGAAAACACGCCGGCTGTGCGCGGACTCGCACAGAACTTCGGGCTGGAATACATCCCCGGCCCGTGGATGAACTCAATCCAAGTCAGCAAGGGCACCTCCTCCGTCATCAACGGTTATGAGGCAACCTCAGGACAAATAAACGTAGAACTCCTCAAACCGCAGACGCAAAATCCGCTCTCTCTCAATCTAATGTTCAATTCAGAACTGATGGCTGAAGCCAATATCATGGGCGGATGGCAACTCAAACCGCACTTATATACAGGCGTTTTGGCGCATTATACAGGCGGATTTATGGGAATGGACGGAAATCATGACTCTTTTGCCGACATGCCGAAAACGCAAAACGCCAACCTCGCCAGCAGGTGGTTTTACAAGCATGAAAACTATACTTTCCAAGCGTTCGTCCGAGGCTTGTACGACCGCCGTAGAGGTGGACAATTATCTGACACTATCGCCAACCCGTACCACATCAATCTCAATACTTGGCGAGTAGAAGGATTTATGAAAAACGGCTATGTGTTTGACGAGGAAAGCGGATCTTCTGTCGCAGTTATCACGGCGGTCAGTTACCATAACCTCGCGAACACATATGGTGTGCGCGATTGGAAAACAGACCAACTCAATGCCTACCTCAATGCCATCTATCAGGGCAACTTTGAAGGCGGCGGAGAAGTGGATAATGACCATCGGCTGAGTGCAGGTCTGAGCCTCAATGTGGACAATTATCACGAGACTCTGAATATTCTGACCGATAAAATGGACCGCTTGGAAATAACACCCGGTATCTTTGCAGAATACAGTCTCAAATACGAAGAAATGCTGTCTCTCGTAGCAGGCGTACGGGCTGACTACTCCACCCGGTACGGATTCTTTGTCACCCCCCGCGCTAATATACGCTATACGCCTTTCGAGTGGTGGACACTCCGCGGTAGTGTCGGAATGGGTTACCGCTCGCCGAACGCCATTGCTGACAATGCTTTCATTCTTCCTTCCAGCAGAATACTCCACATTCAGCCCTCTGATATCCAACAGGAACGCGCTGTAAATGCCGGACTGAGTACTACTTTTTATATTCCGATGGGCAGTAAGGAGTTACAACTATCCGCAGAGTATTATTATACACACTTTATCAACTCGCTTATCGTGGATTTGGATCAAGACCCGCACGCTGTATATATTTACAACCAGAAAGACCTTGATGGTGCCAAATCGTTCGCTCATAGCGCACAGATTGAAGCAAGCATGGAAGTACTTCGAGGTTGGACGTGGACCGCAGCTTTCCGATGGACGGATGTGCGGCAAACTACGATTGGTGCGGACGGCATTGCACGACTGCGGCCGAAAGCACTGACAAACAGATTCAAAGGAGTAATCACTACCAGTTATCAGACGCCGCTCAAAAAATGGCAATTCGATGTCACCGCCCAGTTCAATGGCATCTCCCGCATGCCAGACGGCTTCATCGCCTATGGTGACATGCTCGGCGGATACGGAACGCCGAAACCCGTCACATGGTATCCGCAACTTATGGCACAGATCACCAAATATTTCCGTACTTGCAGTCTGTACCTCGGTGCTGAAAATATGACCAACTTCCGCCAAGACAGCCCTATCATCGATAGTTTCAATCCGTATGGTCTGGACTTCGATGCTTCAATGGTCTGCGCGCCAACGACCGGATGGAAAGTATACCTTGGCTTCCGTTACGACTTGGAGAAACCTGAAGAATAACGACACACAAAACAATACACACTCATGTCTGGTAAATCATCCATTATAGTTCCGGAAGGCTGTAAAGAAGTGCTGTTGCATGCCTGCTGCGCGCCCTGCTCAAGTGCCATCGTTGAATGGCTGTTAGCGCATGATATACAACCGACTATTTATTACTACAATCCGAATATTTACCCGCGTGAGGAATATGAAATACGCAAAAACGAGTCCAAACGCCACGCTCAAAGCCTCGGTATTCAATGGATAGACGATGACTGGCAACACAAAAAATGGTTGCGTGATATAGACGGAACGGAAAAGGAGCCTGAACGCGGCAAAAGATGCGAACTTTGTTTTTTCCACCGTCTCTTCTACGCGGCGCGTACAGCACAAGAATTGGACATCCCGTTTTTTGCCACTACGCTCGCCTCTTCAAGGTGGAAAAACTTAGACCAAATCAACACCGCTGGACTGAAAGCAGAGGAATGGGTGAATAAATACCCCAAAGACAGCATTGTACATGAACCGGTACATTTCTGGGCGCAAAACTGGAGAAAAGATGGTCTGCAGGACCGGCGTAACCAACTGCTGAAAGAATATAATTTTTACAACCAGTTATACTGTGGGTGCGAATTTTCTATGAAATATTAGCGCAAAGCTCTAAATAATTGACAAATTTTCTTTTTTTTCTTTCATATATAAAAAAAAGTCACTATCTTTGCAGTCTGAAATTGTCGAAATGGCATATCTTATGAACTCTGCGAGTATTTTCGAATATAAAGTTCAGGACATTGAGCAATTGGGAATTGCAGTGCTGCAGGATATCAATCAATTCCCGATATACGGAAAAGGATTTGCTTTGCCACACATGGTAATCGGCATCAATAGACTTTGAACTCTTAACTACCCATAGCGAATTGAGTGTACAGCAAGTTGCGTACGAGTTCGGCTTTGTAGAAAGCGTTTCGTTCTGCCGGTATTTTAAACGGCTGACAGGACAAACACCATCGCAGTTCAGAAAAGGTCACTCTTCACCAATAGACAAGATAACAAAAATATAAACAAGATATAGTATTAATTATATAACAAAGATATTTGGATTTATTCTCGGACGGCATTCAATCGGATACTGCCTCCATCACTATTAACGGAGGTTCAGTCACTGTGACAAACGCCGGAGACAAAGGTATTTCCGCTTTTGGTGACGTGATTATCACAAACGGCACTATCCGTGTGACCAGCGCATACAAATGTATTAAGGCGGGCAAAAAAGATGACTATGACAATGTTATTAGTGGCGGCAATATCACTATTTCGGGCGGTGACATTCAAGTCATCTGTACCGGTACTTCCTCGTCCGGAGGCGGATGGGGCGGCTGGGGAGGAAACAGCTCGTCTTCCAGCAGTCCGGAGGGTATTGAGGCAAAAGGTGCCATCACCATTTCCGGAGGTATTGTTTATTCGCAGTCATCAGACGATGCCATCAATGCCGGCGGCGACTTCACAATCTCCGGCGGTTGTGTATGCGCCTACTCTACAGGGAACGACGGAATGGATGCCAATGGGAACATGTATATCAAAGGTGGTGCCGTATATGCAATAGGTGCCACCTCTCTGGAAATGGCTATTGATGCGAACTCCGAAGGCGGGAAAAAACTGTACGTAAGCGGCGGCACTCTGGTAGCGATAGGAGGGTTGGAAAGCGGCGCAAGTTTGACACAGAGTTGTTATGCGGCATCGTCTTGGAATAAAAATACATGGTATGCGCTGAGCGTTGGTAATGATGTTTTTGCATTCAAAACACCAAATAGTGGTGGCACTACACTTGTCGTTTCCGGCTCATCTACGCCGACACTCAAATCGGGCGTTACTGCCAATGGCACAGGTATCTTCAACGGCATGGGTTACTACCCGACTTCCGTCAGCGGCGGTTCTTCCGTCTCGCTCAGTTCCTATAGCGGAGGAAACTCAGGCGGAGGTCCCGGTGGAGGAGGACATGGCGGATGGTAAGTTGAAATCAATATAAAAGTTAAAAAATAAAAATCTATAAAATACATGAAACGTATTACGGTATTATTAACACTGCTGGCACTCACAATAGGCGCTATGGCAAATCGTCTGCTTACGCCGGAACAACTCGCAAAACGCGAAAAACGCAAGAACCTTACAGTTAAGGAATGGAACACTGACAGCAAAACCAAAACACGCTGGCTGGATCACGTAAAAGTGTACGACGCCCAGGGACGTTGTATCGAAGAAATTGAGTATGCCAGTTATGGGCAAAGGAGCCGTGTGACATCCACATACGATGATACAACCGGTAAAGTCAAAGAAGAGGTCGAATACAATGACCGCAACAAACCAGTCCGTATCCGTAAATACGAATGGAATGCTGACGGAACCAAAGCAAAACAGTACAACTACTTGCCAAACGGCAAACTATATTCCATAAAAGTCTTTGAATACATCTTCTCCGATAAATAGTATTCTTGCACAGTTTGAACCTATTTCGCTCAGCGAGATGGAATCCGTTAAACTGATGAATCGCATTGACACCAAATACACAGTGCCAATGTCGATTCTTCCGTCTATACTCGAAGCAGCGAAGGAAGATTATTTTGCGCAAGAGATTGACGGTAAGCGGATTGCAACGTATGATACGATGTATTACGACACAGAGGATATGGACATGTACATCCGTCATCACGACCGGCAACTTGTGCGGCAGAAAATTCGGGTGCGGCAATATGTAGATAGCAACCTTACGTTTCTTGAAATCAAGCGCAAAAACAACAAAGGGCGCACCAAAAAGAAACGCATCGCTGTACCTGGGTTTGACATCTCAGCGGAAACGCCAAGTGTACTAAAGCACAAAAAACGTCCTGATGAGCCCGTGACAGTAGAGGAGTTTATTGATACCAAGAGCCGGTATTCATGGAATGCTATAACTCCGCATCTCTGGACAAAATTCCATCGTATCACGCTCGTCAACAAGGAGAAGACAGAGCGCCTCACAATCGATCTGGATTTAATATGGGACAATGTGGTCAGCGGCGAAAAGAAGACTTTTGCAGACCTTGTCATTATTGAACTCAAACGTGGCGGAAACGTGCCCTCACGGATGACTGACATCATGTCTGGCCACCGGATGCACCCCTTCAAAATCAGCAAATACTGTATCGGGACAGCCCTCACTTCTCCTAATTTGAAAAAGAATCGTTTTAAAAAGAAAATACGGTTAATCGAGAAAATGCTCAACGCATAAACGAACCAATTACAAATGAATAAATTGTAAATCCTATGTTCCTTCAAATTGATTTAAACAACCCCACTCTGGAGTTTTTAGAGAACGATCCGTCAATCGCCGAGCGTTTCGGTGCAGAGGACAGTATTTCATATCTGATGCATAACATTGCGGATTTTCTGCATGTCAGCGAAAACCTCATCACGATGCCGTTGATGTTCCTTTTCAACCTGCTTGTGACATGGCTGCTCATTTACTGTGTTTATTTCCGTTACAGTCGTCGACGGGATTATTATGTGCAGTTCATGCTTTTCTCATCCG
The DNA here is from genome assembly GCA_021152555.1 of Bacteroidia bacterium. Taxonomy (GTDB): domain Bacteria; phylum Bacteroidota; class Bacteroidia; order Bacteroidales; family Paludibacteraceae; genus Colicola. The sequence goes on from JAGKVE010000009.1 coordinate 25,184, forward strand.
GCATGTTCCTCTTGCTTTGGCTCATGCAGATTCTCGATATCCAGACGGGATTCGTACTCGGTCTGTTTGCTATTTTCGGTATGATACGTTACCGCACGGAGACAGTACCTATCCGGGAGATGAACTATATGTTTCTCGTCATCGCAGTTTCTGTCATTAACTCGTTGAGTCTCAAGGCGGACGGACTTGCCTGGTACTTGCTCTTTTTCGCAAATATAATCATTATATGCTTGGCATGGGCGTTTGAAGCATGGCAAATACGGAATCACTTGTCGAAGAAAATTATTCTCTATGAGAAAATTGAAAATATCAAGCCTGAACGCCGAGCTGAATTAGTTGCCGATCTCAAAGAAAGAACCGGATTGAATATTGTGGATGTTGAAATAGGTCATATTGATTTTCTACGCGATGTGGCATTCATCAACGTAACATATAAACTGGAAAAGGGCAAGATTCATAACTCAATTGACCAAATTACAAAATTCAAACAATGAAAAGATATTATTGTCTTACTGCCTTAGCGGTCATGCTGGTTCTTCCGGCATATTCTTGGGACTGGGCGTCCACACCGACGAGTAGTACCACTCATAGTGTTCAGTTGCGCGTAGGGGCTGATTTCAACAAGAAATGGGATAATGGCTTGGCGCTGCATTTCGGAGAAGACCTACGGTTTGATTTGGGAGGTACAGGAACAGATATCAATCCCGCATCCGGGGACACCACCGTTTCCGCTGTTGCCGCTAACCTTAACAAGAGTTATACGACACTCTCGCTGAGTTACAAAAATCCACGATTCAAATACCTGAAAGCGGATGTAGGATATATGCTGAAAATCATGGGCAACAAGGATTGGGCTGACGTCAACAAATGGATGCGCCATCGTATTTTCTTCAGTCTCACAGGAAGTTACCGGTATGAGCAGTGGTCGTTTTCTTTGCGTGAACGTTTCTTGACTGAGATTCGTATGGGCGACATAGATCTACATACTGCTACCGGGTACTATGAGCATAACCGTGCCGACTGGTATCTGCGCTCGAAAGTAGAAGTGGCATATCACGCAGTGAGCAAGCCGCTCAAACCATACATCTGGTTAGAATTGGTCAATACGCTTAATGCCAATCCATTGCAACAAAAATACGCGAATAATGACCCCACACAGAAAGGACATCAATATATCCGCAGGGTGCGAACAAGCGTAGGAGTCGTCTGGCGCCTGACGCAACGGAGTTCACTTGACTTCTACTATCGTTTCGATTACGGCTACGACCGCGAGGTAACAGTCAAGGCGAAAAGCCAGGATTTATTCTTAAACGAAGAAACAAGTTTTCAACACGCTATTGGCATCGCCTATAACTTCGGTTGGTAAAAAAAATGCATGTTCGCTTGCGAATGTGCATTTTTTTTCGTACCTTTGCAGCGGATTTGTATGAATAGGAAAAACACATATCGTTATGCCACCGTATTGGTGACTATTTTGTTGGTGGCATGTAGGGTATATGCAGCAGAGCAAATAATCTGTCATAGCGCCCAAACACGTCTGGGCGCAAGATTCACAAAACAATGGGACAAGGGGATGAAACTCGGCTTCGACGAGGAATTGCGATTTGACATGTACAACTCTCTTACCGGAGCCTCATTCAACCATTCATATACCACTCTCTACTTCGCATATGCTCCAATAGAGTATGTCAGCCTTGACGCAGGATACATGCTAAAAATACACGGCCCCAACAAGACGTGGTCTAATCAAAAAAGAGCGGACTACAACCAATGGCTTCGTCATCGTATTTTCTTCAGTGTAAGTGGTAATTACAAGACAGAATATGTCAAGTTTTCTTTACGGGAGAGAGCGCTGCTTGAGATGAGAACGGACAGCATTAACCCGCTTGAGAAAAACAAATATAATTGGGAACTGCGTTCAAGGATATACGCCGAAATATATGTTCCAAACCCGTCTGTCAAACCTTACGCATGGGTGGAGATAATCAATACTCTTAATGCGCCCGAATACCAACAGATACATAAAGACAATAATCTGGCGAACAAAGGCTATCAGTACATCTCATGTGTCCGGACGCAGATTGGAGTCAAATGGCGCCTCACATCACTCAGCAGTCTTGATTTTTACTACCGGCTCACCTATTCTCGCAACCGCGATGTCAATTTTGTAACAGCAAAGGGTAACATCGATTTAACCGAAGTTACCCTTTACCAGCATGCCATCTGCGTGACATATGATCTTAATTGGTAAATATCATTGCCAGTTGTATTATTGCAAACAATTATCCAACGCCTTTTTGAGTGCCTGCTTGTCCAAATGCTGGCCGATGAAGACCAGTTTCTGCATTCTGTCGCCGTATTGGTCATCCCAATCTGCACGTAACTGAGCGTCATCCGCCATCAGTTGCATTAACTCCTCTTTAGGCATTGTAGCAAACCATTCGCCGGCTTTGCGGAGATTAAATTGTTTGCCGGCTTGCTCAAAGAGATAACACATGTCATACTCTTCTGCGAAATAGCACATTCCCTTGCAACGGATTACATTCTTCGGCCAATGCGCAGCTACAAACTCATCAAACATACCTAAATCAAACGGTTTACGCGCGTAATATATATAGGTGTCGATTCCAAATTCCGCTAAATGGTCATGACCGTCTTCGTGGTCATGATCATGATCATGATGATGGTGCTCATGGTCGTCATCATCGTCATCATTATCGTCATCATGATGGTGATGTGCGTCTTCTACCTCTTGAATCCAGCGTGCAGATGTTGCTGTGCGGTCGAAATCAAAGAGATTGGTATTGAGAATCTTCTCGAACGCCACGTCGCAATAATTGGTCTCTATGATTTCAGCAGTCGGCTGAATAGCACGGATGATAGATTTGATACGCGCTAATTCATCCGGTGTCACTTCTGCCGCTTTATTAAGTAATATAATATTACTGAACTCTATCTGCTCAATAACCAATGCCGCCAGATCCTCCTCTTTCGGAACATGGTGTTCCAAAGCTTCGCCGCCGTCGAACTCATCACGTAACCGCAGAGCGTCAACTACAGAACAGATACAATCCAGAACAGGCAATCCGTCAACGGCAAACTGAGGTACCATCTGCGCATAGGAGCAAAGCGTCTGGGCAATTGGAGCCGGTTCGCATATACCGGAGGCTTCAATTACGATATAATCATAGGCCTTCTGCGCTGCCAAATCATGGAGTTGGGAAATCAAATCCATCTTGAGCGTGCAGCAGATACAGCCGTTTTGGAGAGCAACAAGCGAATCGTCCTGCTGCGAAACCACTCCACCTTGCTGTATAAGCGAGGCATCAATATTCACTTCACCTATATCATTGACTATAACAGCAAAACGAATACCTTTGTTGTTTGTCAAGATGCGGTTCAAAAGGGTTGTCTTGCCGCTTCCGAGATAACCGGTAAGCAGCAGGACGGGTATTTTAGTTAACGTACTGGGCATAATCAGAATAATATTTATCTACAAATTCAGTTTGATGATACCGCTCGCATGTTTGGAGCACATAACCGAGAATAGCACCTTCACGGTTAGTAGAGGATTCCATCAGGTTACGCTGACGACGATCAAGTGAAGCCGCAAAACGCAGGTACTCTACACTATTTTGAGCAACCTTATCCATGATGGCGAGCGCTTTTTCATCTTCATGCAACATGAAGTACATGGCTGCCATGGACGCAGATGTATAGTCATACGGAATATTATAACCGGGCAACTGTTCCTCTGCGTAGTCTAACACTTCTAGTGCTTTCTCACGCTGGTTTTCTCGAATAAGTTGTTCTGCTAATTGCGCAAACATCATACGGTGTGTACGGCACATACGCATCAGGTTCTCGTCAATATAGATACCCGGGATATTCATGTTTCCATACGCAAACTTGTGCATCATGTTGTCATACATCTTCTCTGAATTGACACGCGGTTGGCCGTCACGACTGCGAACCGGCGTAATACGATATGCCAGACCAGTCAGTTCCATCCACGGCTCCAGACCAAGATAATAATCGTTTCCTACCGTGGTGCAAAAATACATCGGACGCTGCCATTTGTTAGTCGAGAGCATCTCCATTATCATCATCTCCGAGCGTGTGTACATGCGTTTCTTACGGAATAGCATCTGCTCGCCATCCGGCGTCTCCACATATAGCTGGTCTGAGGGCAGATAATTATCTCCCTCGCGTGTCTTTGTACGCGGATCATCGGAACGCAGGAAAGCAAACGCTTTTTCTACCGATATTGGTTGGCCTAATCGGTTATCTACACGGGCTATCTCATTAGCTCCGGGCATATAATCTTTATACTCCCATGAGATAGGAAGTGCCTTAGACTCATAGTACGGACGTTTCATTTGGGCGATATACCAGTCTGTCTGCAGATACGATAGGTTGCATACACGCTTGTCGGTGCCTACTTCCTCGACTTCTTGGTTGTACCATAATGGGAAGGTATCGTTATCTCCATTGGAAAACAAAATCGCCTGGTCCTCACACGATTTCAGATAGTTGGCTCCGAAATCACGACATGAATAACGCTGCGAACGGTCGTGGTCATCCCAGTTCTGTTGTGCCATCAAAGCCGGCACACCCAGACATACGAGCGAAACAGCAACTGCCACAAGGGTTTGTATGCTTTCGACTTTCGACTTTTTACTTTCGACTAAACCATTGATCCAATCTATGATTGCCAGCACGCCAAATCCTATCCATATACAGAAAGCATAGAAAGAGCCCGCGTACGCGTAATCGCGCTCGCGCGGTTGATAAGGTGTCTGGTTGAGATACATAACAATCGCCAGACCTGTCAGGAAGAACAACAGAAATGTCAATGTAAAATTCTTCCATCCTTCTGCATGGCCTTCCTTGTCACGCTTGCCGCATTGCCATACAATACCGATTATGCCGAGTAACAAAGGTAAGAAATAATAGACGTTATGTCCCTTGTTTTCTTTCAATTCGGTAGGCAGTAACGACTGATCGCCCAGCATCGCATTATCAATAAACGGTATTCCGGAGATCCAGTTCCCTTTGGTTATCTCGCCGTATGATTGGAGGTCATTCTGACGTCCCACAAAATTCCACATAAAGTAACGCCAATACATGAAATTCACCTGATAGCGGAAGAAGAAAAGAAGGTTCTCGCCAAAGGTCGGACAATATTCTGTTTTGGATTGACCACAGTAGTCATAACGGATACGTTTTCCTTTTACGTTAGCCCATTCTTTATATGCCTGCACATGACTGCCTTGCGATGAATACATGCGAGGGAATATCATGCAAAATTGCTTCATATACTGATAGTTCGTCTTATATCCGGTAATGACATAATGATCTTTCTCTCCTTCTTTTTGGGGCGCAGGAGCATATTGCGCATGGCCTTTTTTCTCTACAGGAACGCACATATTTCCTTCAATACGCAATTCTACCGGCGCATTGTATGTCTGGCCATAGAATAAGGGGCGGTCGCCATACTGCTCGCGATTCAGATAATATTTGAGACTGAATACATTGTCCGGTGAGTTCTGATCCATCGGCGTATCCGCGTTTGAGCGGATAACCAATGCTGCATAACTGCTGTATCCTATCAAAATAACCGCCAACATGATGGTTGAAGTATTAAGCCAGCGCCAAAGGTTCTTGTCCTTTCCTTCCTCATACTCTTTGTCTGCACGCTTATGCGTATAGAGGATTGCCCATGTGAGCAAAGCGACTGTCAGCACAAGGCATACCCACATACCGGTATTGAACGGACAGCCGAAACCGTTTACAAACAGCAATTCAAACCATCCTATAACAGTCGGGAATCCGGGTATAATGCCATATAGAATAACAAGTAATACGAGGCAGGATGCCAGGAATGCATATACCAATCCCTTCCATGAAAACTCATAACGGCGGAAGTAATATACCAATCCTATTGCCGGAATTGTCAGCAGGTTCAACAGGTGAACGCCAATACTCAATCCCATCAGATAAGCTATGAGTATCAGCCATTTGTCGCTGCCCTCTTCGTCCGCCTGCTCGTCCCATTTGAGTATAAGCCAAAACACAACCGCGGTAAAGAGTGATGAGGAAGCATAGACCTCACCTTCGACGGCCGAGAACCAGAAGGTATCACTGAATGTGTAGGCCAATGCGCCAACCGTTCCTGCACCGAGAATACCGAGCCCCTTCCACAAAGAAATTTGGTTTGTACTCTGTAATCTGTCAGCGGAGCGGTCTGTATTCCATATCAGTTTCCTCGCCAGCGCGGTGATGGTCCAGAAAAGGAAGAGTATAGTAAACGCACTCGCCAGTGCGGAGAGCGCATTTACGCACATTGCCACATGCGCCGTATCCGAGGCAAAAAGGCTGAAGAAATGCCCCATCAGCATAAAAAACGGCGCTCCGGGCGGATGACCCACATCTAATTTCCATGCACTGGAAATAAACTCACCACAATCCCAAAACGATGCGGTCGGCTCCATTGTAAGGAGATACGTCACCGCGGCAATAGCAAATACCACCCAGCCGCACAACGTATTCCATAATTTGAATTTTTTCATTATATTTTGTCGTTTAATTAGTATCTACCCGTTTTTAGGCAAAATCGGGTACAAAGGTAATAAAATTTATCGGATATAAAAAAGTTTTTCGCCATTAAAATTACATTTCAACAAAAAAAACACACTTTTTTATCAATTATACGCGCACGCACTTGCACATATAAAAAAAATGTTGTATCTTTGCACGCTAATTTGAAAACTAAGCGACAAAAATGATTAACGTTGGAATTATTGGATGCGGATTTGTCGGCGGAGCCTTGAAAAACTGGTTGGAGCACAACAATCCTGAATGTAAATTATTCATCAGCGATCCTTATAAAGGATACAATGACGATTTAAGCAATATTGACATTGCTTTCCTACAGATTCATGTTCCTACCGAGGAAGACGGGACGCAGGATTTAACACTTATGAAGGAGTTGATTGCCAATCTCCCGAATGTGCCAGTGTTTGTCCGCACCACTATTCTCCCCGGAACCAGCGAGCGCCTCTCCAAAGAGACAGGGCATCAAGTATGCTATATGCCGGAGTTCCTTTCCGAGCGTACTTTTATTGAGGATTTCAACAAACAAACTATGGTATTCACCGGCGCGCAGGATTTACTGACGAAGATTTTTGTGGGCAAGAAATTTACCGTCATGACTCCTTTGGAGGCGGAACTCACCAAGTATATGCATAATGTATTCGGTGCATACAAGGTAACGTACTTCAATGCCTGTCGCGAATATTGCGAGAAGATGGGAGCAGATTGGCGCAAAGTACACACAGGAGTCCTTTTATCCGGCTACATCAATGACACCCACACCTATGTCCCCGGACCGGATGGCAAGTATGGATATGGAGGAAAATGCTTCCCGAAAGATGTCAATGCGTTTGCTAAAATGACAGAAGGCACATCGCTTGGAACACTTTTAGAGCACCTCCATGAACTCAACGTTCACTTCCGCGGCGTTGAGGAACATATTTAATCCCAGAAAGCATTCTTTTTGCATTCAAACACGACAACGAGTCGATAACGAGACGATAACGAGACGATAACGAGACGATAACGAATAAGGATATGAACATAGCAGTAGCAGGAACAGGATATGTAGGTTTGAGTATTGCAACCCTACTCGCCCAGCACAATGAGGTAACAGCTGTGGACATCATCCCCGAAAAAGTGGAGATGATTAATCGCCGTCAATCGCCTATTCAAGACGAATACATCGAGAAATACCTTGCAGAGAAAGAGCTCAACCTCACAGCAACCATTGATGCTGAAGCAGCCTATAAGGCTGCCGAATATGTCGTTATAGCCGCACCGACAAACTATGACAGCCAGCGCAATTATTTCGACACAAGTGCTGTAGAGAGTGTTATTGAGACTGTACTTCATGTCAATCCCAACGCCATCATGGTCATCAAATCGACCATTCCTGTCGGCTACACGGAATCAGTGCGCCGTAAATACAGCTGTGACAATATCATTTTCTCGCCAGAATTCCTTCGTGAGTCCAAAGCGCTTTACGATAATCTCTATCCTTCGCGCATCATTGTCGGAACGGTAATGGGTGACGAACGATTGGTCAAAGCGGCAGAGCGTTTTGCTTCTCTGCTCAAAGAGGGTGCCATCAAACAGGACATAGAGACGCGCATTATGGGAATGACGGAAGCCGAAGCGGTCAAACTGTTCGCCAACACTTATCTGGCGCTCCGTGTCAGCTTTTTTAACGAGCTTGACACCTATGCTGAGATGAAGGGATTGGATACGCAATCTATTATAGAAGGTGTATGCCTCGACCCACGTATCGGCACGCATTACAACAACCCCTCTTTCGGTTACGGCGGTTACTGCTTACCGAAGGACACCAAGCAACTTCTGGCTAATTATCAGGACGTGCCGGAGAATCTCATCGAGGCGATTGTGGAATCTAACCGCACGCGTAAGGATTTCATAGCCGACCGTGTATTGGCGAAAGCCGGTTATTATGACTACACGCATAAAGGTAGTTTTGATGCAGCACAGGAAAAACAATGCATCATTGGCGTATACCGCTTGACAATGAAATCCAACAGCGATAATTTCCGTCAGTCGTCTATTCAAGGCATCATGAAACGCGTCAAAGCCAAAGGCGCACAAGTAATTATTTATGAACCTACTTTGGAGAATGGCACGACCTTCTTCGGCAGCCTTGTTGTAAATGACCTTGCGGAATTCAAACGCCGCAGCCATGCCATCATTGCCAACCGCTACGACTCCGTCCTTGATGATATAAAAGACAAAGTATATACAAGAGATATTTTTAGGAGGGATTAAACTAACCTATAATTTGGGGAAACATAAAGGTTATAAAGTACATAACGAAATGAAAGTTCTAAAATTTGGAGGCACAAGCGTAGGTTCTGCAGGCAGAATGAAACATGTAGCAGAATTGATAGCGGATGGAGAGGCAAAAATTGTTGTTCTATCTGCCATGTCTGGTACCACCAACAAACTGTTGCAGATATCTGAATATATCCGTTTAGGTAACCACACAGGCGCAAGTGATATATTGCGGGAATTAAAGTTCAAATACCGGAACGAATGTAATGATTTAAAGATTGATTACGCCACAATTAAACCCTTTTTCGCCGAACTCCAGAAAATGTGTTTAAGTGCCTACACAACGCAAATAGAGAAGAATATTGTTAGTTATGGAGAACTGATTTCCACTACGATGATGGCAACATATATGGTTCAACAAGGACATGATGCTATACTCATGCCTGCGTTGAACTATATGCGGCTGAACAGCCATGGCGAGCCTGACTTTAATGAGACGGAGCGCCTGTTGCGTAATCAGTTGGAGGAACTAGGTTCACATCGTTATATCATTACACAAGGTTTTATTTGTCGCAATCCAGAGGGAGAGATAGATAATCTGCATCGAGGAGGTAGCGACTATACGGCATCTATTATTGGAGCATTAATTGATGCACAAGAGATACAAATATGGACGGATATTGATGGTATGCATAACAATGATCCGCGATATGTAGAAGGAACCAAGCCTGTTCATAATCTTAGTTTTGACGAAGCTGCGGAGTTAGCATATTTTGGAGCTAAGATTTTGCATCCGACATGCATTTTGCCGGCAAAAATACACAATATTCCTGTTCGGTTGCTCAACACGATGATGCCAGAGGCGCAAGGAACATATATTGATGATCATATTTTGCATGGCACAATCAAAGCTGTTGCTGCAAAAGATGGAATATTTGTTATTCGAATCCAATCAGATAGGATGCTGATGGCATATGGTTTTTTAAGCCGCGTATTTGAAATCTTTGAAAAATACTGCACGCCTATCGACCTTATCACTACATCTGAGGTTGCTGTATCAATGTCAATTGATAATAACAGTCAATTGAAATCTATCATATCAGAATTAAAAACACTGGGTACGGTATCTGTCGAAAGTAATATGTCGATAATATCAGTGGTTGGTGATTTGACTCCAAATAATTCTGGAGTAGAAGCCACTATTCTTTCTGCGCTCAAGGACATTCCTGTTCGTATGATCAGTTATGGAGGATCGGAACACAACATCTCACTTCTTGTCTCTTCTGAGCACAAGATTCCTGCATTAAAAGCACTGAATAAAAGCCTTTTTTGATAAAACAGAAACTGTTATGATGGTAGGTACATTCCCCATAGAGCAATTAAATCGATTTGATACTCCGTATTATTATTATGATATGGATATCTTGCGCGAAACGCTGCGTATATTGCGTAGCGAATCCGCATTTGACCGGTGGCATGTGCACTATGCCGTCAAAGCGTGCGCTACTGACGCTCTCATACAAACTATAGCGGCTAACGGGTTGGGAGCGGATTGCGTAAGTGGAGGAGAGATTCGTGCTGCCATTGCAGCCGGTTTCCCTGCGGATAAGATTGTTTTTGCAGGCGTTGCGAAAACTGATAGAGAGATAGAATATGCATTAGAACAAGACATCATGTGTTTTAATGTAGAATCCACGGAAGAACTGACTGTTATCAGCCAGATAGCGAAAAAAATGAATAAACGCGCTCGAGTTTGTTTGCGAGTCAACCCGAATGTAGATGCACATACACATGAAAAAATAACAACTGGACTAGAGGAAAACAAATTTGGAATCCCGATGCAATTCTTGCAAGAGGCTGTAAAACAATGCTATCTGCTTCCTGCTGTTGATTTCCTCGGGCTCCATTTTCATATCGGCTCACAAATCACGGATATGGAGCCTTTTAGACAATTGTGCTCCCGCATAAATGAGTTAATCGTGGGAATTGAACAATTGGCATGTATGGATGAAAACGGCGAAGAACAATTAGCGAAGGTGACACATATCAATGTAGGAGGCGGGTTAGGCATTTTATACGAGCATCCGAACCATTTCCCCATTCCAGACTTCAAATCCTATTTTGCGGTCTGGAGCAATGGCATCTCACTCCGTCCGGACCAACACCTGCATTTTGAATTAGGCCGGTCTATTGTAGCACAATGCGGTAACTTGATTACACGCGTCCTATATGTAAAACATGGCATTAACAAACAGTTTGCAATTGTAGATGCTGGCATGACAGACTTAATACGCCCTGCGTTATATGGTTCATTCCATCGCGTAGAAAATCTATCCCGTCCCGACAACCGGGAGCAGTTGTATGACATTGTGGGGCCGATATGCGAATCCAGTGACGTCTTTGCCAAAGAGTATAAGATTGCAGCGGTACAAAGGGGAGATATTTTAGCAATGCGGAGTGCCGGTGCTTACGGTGAAGTGATGGCCTCACAATATAATCTCCGCCGCCTCCCGGGACATGTAATATCTGATGATTTGAATAAGAAATGACATCATCGCAACGAATCATAGTAAACACAGTGGCCCAGTACACACGTACGATTATCAACGTGTGCTTGTCACTCTACTCCACCCGCTTAATTTTAGCGGCTCTTGGGCAGACTGATTTCGGCATTTATAGTGTAGTCGCGGGTGTAATTACCATGCTTTCTTTCGTTACCAACGCATTAGCCAGTGTTCCGCAACGTTTTCTGTCCATCTATCACGGGGCCAAGCAGAATGAGAAGTTAGCCACCACGTATGCCAACTGCATGATTCTGCATACCGGTATCGGTCTCGGATTTTTGCTTCTGTTAGCTGCTCTGTGCTATCCTGTTACGTATCATTTTCTGAACATAGAACCAGATAGGTTGAGTGCCGGTGTTTGGGTGTATTTCTCGGCCAGTATCGTGTTGTTGCTCACGTTTATCACAGTGCCAATTCGTGCCTTGTTTATTGCCCGTGAAAACATTGTCTATACATCTGTTGTTGAGGTGTGTGACGGAGTCTTAAAATTACTGATTGCGATTGGACTGACCGTAGCTATGTGTGACCGTTTGAAATTGTACTCGGTCTTATTGATCACCATCTCATTGTTCAATTTAGCGGCCTATGCCATCTATGCACATCGTCATTATGAAGAATATCATTTCCCGCGTTGGGTGGAGTTTGATTTTCAATTTATCAAACAGATTTTCCGTTTTGCAGCATGGAATATCTATGCAGCGGGATGTATTCTTGTCCGCGCACAAGGTCTTGCCGTTATTTTCAATCGCTTCTTTGGTCTTATTGTCAACGCAGCGTATGGTATAGCCCAACAGGTGACCGGAGCAACCAGTTTCCTTGCCTACTCTATTCTTAACGCGATGTCTCCTCAGATCATCAAGGCTGAAGGAGCCAATGATCGCGAGCGGGAATTCCGTTTGTCGGCTTATGCAAGCAAATACGCCGTATTGTTGCATGCCATTCTGCTCATACCTATCGTATTCGAATTACCGGCTATCTTGCAATTATGGTTAGGTACGATTCCCGAATACAGTGTTATGTTCTGTGCCTTTATGTTAATTGCTTCCCTTATCGATCAATTAACGATTGGTTTAACTGCTGCTAATCAAGCTGTAGGGAAATTGCGTTTATGGAACCTGACGGTTAACTCCGCTAAACTTTTGGCCTTGCCGGCAGGTTGGTTGTGTCTGCATCTGGGTATGTCGATAGAAAGTGTCTTGTGGGCCTTTTTAGCTAGCGAACTCGTATCTTCACTATGCAGAATTCCGGTTATGAAACGGGTGGCTCAGATGGAAATGTGGCGTTTTGTAAAAACAGCTATCCTTCCTCTTATTCTGCCTATCATCGCAGATATTGCCACGTGCTACGCGCTGACACGCTATGTAAATATCGGGGACAATTCCTTTCGGTTCTTTGTGACTGGCATCGTTTCGGTTGTCGTTACGGGTATTGTAATAATCACATTTGCTACCAACAAATCGGAGCGCCAAACATTAATGGAAATGATAAAAAAACACAAATAAAATGATTCGCTCTTTATTTCATAAGTTTCTCATTTATCGCCGTTCAGTAATCTACAAAAACGGTTTGAAGCAACGTCTGTCCACCATGCCGAAAGCTTCATTGACACGAGAAGAGATCAAAGCCATCAAGCGACAATACGATCCGCTGCATTTGGCATATGATCTTCAGTGGTTTAAGTACTATAAATTCTATCGTGGAGTCGCGGATCCTTACTTCGTGCCACGCGATATATGGAAGACTTTTGAATTAAGTCTTAACCCAAAGGAATACCGTTTTATCCAATGCAAGTCCATGTTACATCATTTTATTGATAAAAAGTATCTGCCTGAAACGATTATCAATAAATTCCATGGTTTTATATATGACGCCAACGATTGTATTCTGACAGGGCAAGAAGCTGCAGAATTGCTAGAACAACATGAACAGTTTGTGTACAAACCGACCGATCATACCGGTGGAGGAAGAGGTGTCAAACTGGTTGAGTGGAAACAAATTGAGGATAAAGAGCAATACATAAAAGAGATATTGAAATCGGATAATTTTATTTGTCAGGCGCTCATCCGCCCCAGCAAGCGCATTTCCCGTTTTAACAATGGTGACAAGACGGTTAATACAGTTCGTTGTTTTACCTTATATATGGAAGGAAAGGTATCCGTCATTAGCGGTTTCATGCGCATGGGAGGAGGCGAGACGTTCAATGATAATGCTTCATGCAAGGACAAAGCGAATCTGAATCCCAAAACGGCCAATTGTTATGTAGGTATTCATCCAGCTGATGGCAGTCTGAATGAATTTGCATTGTATGCTGTTGATTTATTTACAAAATATTACTATTCGCCTTCCGGTTTACTGCTGAAAGACGAAAAATTGGATTTTTGGGATGACATCACATCCGTAGCTATTTCTCAGCACAAAAAACTACCCATGTTAGGTTTTATTGCATGGGATTTCACTTTAGACGAAAACAATCAGCCTCGAATCATAGAGATCAATTTGGATTCGCAAGATGTAGATGATCATCATATTTTCAATGGTGCCATCTTCAAGGATTACTTACACAATATAATAGAATTCACTAAGCAAAACCCAGTAATATATGGATAACATGAAAACAATCGGATTTCCGATAGGTCATAAAGAACACGAGTATCGCCGTGCACTTATTCCGGATCACATCCAGCAGATTACTCATAAAGCAAATATCTATGTTGAGTCAGGCTACGGGGATGTATTAGGATACACAGATAAAGATTATACAGATGCAGGAGTCAATATTTGTTCGCGTGAGCAAGTTCTTTCGTGTGATATCATCTGTGACCCTAAGATTGGTGATGCAGAATATTTGTCCCTGCTGCATGGTCAGACTATTTTCGGATGGGTGCATGCAGTACAAAACAGAGATATTACCGACACTATCGTAGCAGGAAAGTTAACAGCATATGCATGGGAGGACATGTTTGAGGACGGACGTCATTCTTTCTGGCGTAACAATGAAATAGCTGGAGAGGCTGCTGTAAGTCAAGCGTACTTATGTCACGGTGTATTCCCTTATGATACAAAAGTAGCTGTATTAGGACGCGGAAACACTGCTCGCGGAGCCATTAAGACGTTAAATTATATGGGGGCAGATGTTGTCGTTTACGACAAACACACTGAACAATTATTCCGCAAAGAATTAGGAAAGTATGATGTCATTGTCAATGCCATCCTTTGGGATACGCGTCGTCGAGACCATATTATCTATCGTGACGATTTAAAAAGGCTTAAAAAAGGCGCCATGATTATTGATATCAGTTGCGACAAGGCCGGAGCCATTGAAACCAGTGTTCCTACAACGATAGAAACACCAACATACATGGTCGATGGTATTCGGCATTATGTAGTAGACCACACTCCCTCTCTCTTTTTCAAAACAACTTCCTTTTTCTTGAGTGAAGTGGTTGCACCGTTATGCGATGAATTAATAGAAGATCGTATCAGTTCTGTATTGCAAAATGCAAAATGCATTGAGAACGGAGTCATCATCGATTCTCGAATCAGTGAATTTCAAAACCGACAATAAAATATGTGGTTAAAAGAAGCCATATTTAATTTCTTGACGCGAATCTCACCGACGTTGAATACTCAAGTGTGGTTTCATCATAAGTTCGGCAAATGGCTGGATATGAACAATCCGCAGACTTCCAATGAGAAAGTGCTGTGGTTAAAACTGCATACGTATTACAAGAATCCGCTTGTTACCCAATGCGCAGACAAGTATGCCGTGCGTGAGTATGTTGAGAAATGCGGATGCGGAGAGATTCTTAATGAATTATATGGTTATTGGACAAATCCAGACGATATAGACTTTGATCAACTACCTGATAAGTTTGTACTAAAAAACAACTATTTCTACCACATGAATCTGGTAGTTACCGACAAATCAAAGTTGGATATTCCCGCTACTCGCAAAGAGTTGAAAGAATGGCTGAAGAGTGACGGTCATCTTGAACGATCTGAGATGCAATATGCAGATATACCGAAGAAGATTATCGCCGAGAAATTCATTGAGACTACAGATGGGTTAGCCCCTGCAGACTACAAGATATACTGTTGCAATGGCAAACCGACTTATGTCATGGTTTGTATTGGACGTGAACAGAACGTAAAGCCTAAATTCTATTATTTTGACGCCAAAGGCAATCTGCAACGCGAATTGACACGTGATGGCTTGAATGCTCCTGATGATTTTCTCTATAACATTCCAGCCGGATGGGACAAGATGATAGGATATGCAGAGAAACTTTCTGCACCATTCCCATTCGTTCGTGCCGATTTTTATATAGAAAAAGGAAAAGTGATTTTCGGAGAATTAACATTCACACCCGGTGCGGGATTAGACAATGAAAAGTTATATCAAGCAGATATGGCAATAGGAAAACAGATAATACTACCGAATGAAAAATCCCGCATTAGATAGAACTGTTTGCACAATTATTTCTTTCATTATTTTTGTGTTGGTATTTAGGGCTTCTTTTTATTTGAATCAGGCGCCTTTCTTACATGACGTGTTATCTATTCTACGATTTATTAGTTGGGGATTGTTCCTCATGCTCTTTTTTCATTCTCCACAGAAGATTGATGGTTTGGGTTTTTGGCTGATAACTTATGCTGGATTAATAGGCTACAGCACTATTGTACATTCATCTGATGCCCCATTTACTGTAGTATCCGTTGGATTTGACATACTCATGCTATGGGGAATATGCAAACTATTCCTCCCCACCTATGGTCAATTTATATTGCGCACACTCTCCGTCGCGATGAGTTTTTGTGTGTATCTCAATTTCATATTGTTATTCATATACCCTGAAGGAGTATGGATTACTCCTGGAGGAAACGGATATTTTTTATTAGGAGGCAATTATAATCAGATGGGACGAACAATCATTCCTGCCATAACCATTACCGGCTTCTATAGACTGAGGTATAATCAAATGCATATTAATTTCCCTTTTTTGATTGTATGCTCCACGCTGACACTGCTTTATGTTGGATCTAAAACATCATTAGTCGGAATAGTATTGCTAATAGCTTTCTATTTCATTAAATCATACCGCGCTCGCAAATGGTTGCTCATATCTTTCATTATTGTATATGGATTATTTCAGTATTTGGCAGTATTCGCCCAACAAGATTTCTCTAAAAACGAATACGTTGTTTATTTTGTGGAAGGAGTTCTGAAAAAGGACCTTACTTTTACCAATCGCACAGAAGTATGGTTAAAAAGCATAACACTTTTTGAAGAATCTCCAATTATTGGATATGGCTATCAAACTGATGAATGGTATACTTCACATATGGGCGTCACCACAGCTCACAATCTAATTCTCAATCAACTGGTTAGCGGAGGTATTGTCGGATTGTCGTTGTTTGTAATACTGATTTTCATCTCAGTAAAACAACATCTTAAGAGTCCCTTTCCCGCATCGCAATTTCTTTTCTTCGGACTATGCTCCTTCCTTTTCATGATGATTATGGAAGTATACCCGTTAACCTATATTATATTATTGTTAATACTCTTATATAACTCCGAGCAATTTGCTCCGGAACAAGAACCAACTATAGAAACACAAAACATATAGCAAATACTACATATATGAATATTGCAGTTATACTTGCCGGAGGTAGCGGTACACGAATGGGCAATGACATTCCTAAGCAATTTATGAAAGTTGCCGGGAAACAAGTAATTGAACACACTATTGATGTGTTTGAAAATTGTATGCTGATAGATGAAATATGCATTGTCAGTAAAGCCGATTATATTATAGATGTTGAAAACCTTGTAGTCCGGAATCAATACAAAAAAGTAAAGAAAATTTTGAATGGAGGGAAAGAACGCTATCATAGTAGTTTGGCGGCCATCAATGCTTATACAGATGACGAAACCAACCTTATTTTTCACGATGCTGTTCGTCCACTATTGAGTCCGCGTATTATTCAGGATTGCATTGAGGCGTTGAAACGATATAACGCGGTAGATGTTGCGGTCAAAACTACTGACACCATTATTTCTGTTGATGATAAAGAATGTATTGATTTCATCCCGAATCGAAACAATTTGCGTAATGGTCAAACCCCTCAATGCTTTAAGCGTGGTACTATTCGCAAAGCCTATGAATTAGCATTAGCAGATCCTAAATTCGTTACCACTGATGACTGCGGAACTGTCAGACGATATCTCCCAGACGAGCCAGTATATGTTGTTACCGGAGAGAACTCAAATATGAAACTCACCTACGTGGAGGATTTGTTCTTATTAGACAAATTGTTCCAATTGCGGGCTCAGACCGGTGAACAAAAGGAACTAAGTCAAGAAGCGCAAGATGGCCTGCGTAAGAAAGTTATAGTTGTATT
This sequence comes from Bacteroidia bacterium, assembly GCA_021152555.1. Lineage (GTDB taxonomy): Bacteria > Bacteroidota > Bacteroidia > Bacteroidales > Paludibacteraceae > Colicola. The sequence goes on from JAGKVE010000009.1 coordinate 43,027, forward strand.
TGGTGGCAGTTATGGCATCGGAGGAGAAATAGTTAAAATTGCACAAGAACACCAGGCACATGTATATTCATTCAGCCGTAGCCAGAATGGTATTGATGTAGCCAATGCCGAAAGCGTGCACAAAGCCCTGGAAGAGGTAACTGCAACAGAAGGACATATAGATATAGTTATTAACACAGCCGGCATATTGGTAAAAGAACAACTTACGTCCATGGACCAAGAAAGTATTGAACAATCAATACAAGTTAATCTTCTTGGAGTAATTAATGTGGCGCGCGAAGCTTTCTCATACCTCAAAGAGACCAAGGGATCCCTACTCTTCTATACCAGCAGTAGTTATACTCGCGGCCGTATGATGTATAGTATCTATTCTGCCACCAAAGCTGCTATCGTCAATTTTGTACAAGCGATGGCGGAGGAATGGCATGATTTCGGCATCCGCGTTAATTGTATCAACCCCGAACGCACCAAAACACCTATGCGTATCCAGAATTTCGGTAACGAGCCGGAAGGAACTCTTCTGCCAGTAGAGGATGCTGCATTAGCTTCTATAAATACAGTATTCTCAGAAGCAACAGGTGAAGTGATTGATGTCAGAAGAAAGAAATGACTCTACGATGAAAAAAAATTATAGCATCATTATACCGCATCATAACACACCAGAATTGTTAAAACGATGCGTAAGTAGTATCCCCGAACGGGATGATATAGACGTATTCGTTATTGATGACAATAGTAATGCTAAGCATATACAGACAATAAAAGATGTTTGTAACCGTAAAAATATAAAATTGACTTTCACCACGGAAGGCTTGGGCGCCGGATATGCGCGGAACGTAGGATTAAAACAGATACAAAGCAAATGGGTCCTCTTTGCGGACGCGGACGATTATTTTATGCCAAATGCATGGGAATACATGGACGCCCATTTAAATGATACAGCTGATATTATCTACTTCCACTCTACCTGCCGGTTTTCTGATACTGGAGAACTAGGTGACCGACATGAACAATTAGTCAAAAAGATTGATGCGTATATCAAGACACCAAACGAGACAACAGAGGGCGTATTGCGATATAATTATAACGAGCCATGGGGAAAAATGATTCGTGCAAAAACCATAAGTGAAAACAATCTCTTTTTTGAGCAAACACGTTGGGCAAATGACGTGCATTTTTGCACTATGGTAGGAGCTTGTGCAAAATCTATATCTGTAGATACTTCAGAAATATATTGTGTTACTATTACGCACGGAAGTCTTATTCACCAACACTCTTTAGAAAGCCGTAAATGTCGATACGAAGCAATCCTGCGAAACAATGCATATTTACGAAAAATTGGTAAACCACAATTCCAAGATTCTTTAATGTATTCTCTCAAATGGGCGGCTAAACTAGGTGGATTAAAAGCGGTATTTGAATTTATACGACTCGGAAAGAAATACGATGCTGATTTTAGCATTGGAGCAAGTAATTGGTTCAAGAATTTTTTTCGTTCACTGAATGATTATAAAGGTAAGAAAAAATATATAACAAAATAGCAGCATGAAGTCTGATTTTGAATTAATGAATGAGCTCGCTAAGCAAACAGATTATTTACATGAACTCACAGAGCGAGAAAGTAATGCTTTGAAAATAGCACTGCTTGATATGTATCAAGACATTGCGAAACTATGCGAAGAACATCAGTTGACTGTCATGCTATGTGGTGGCAGTTGTTTAGGCGCTGTACGTCACAAAGGCTTCATCCCTTGGGACGATGACTTAGATTTATTAATGCCACGTAAAGATTACGAGCAATTAATTGACTTACTGGAACAGGGCAAACTAGGAGAAAACTACGAATTCAACACACCTAACTCTAAAACGGATTGTAAGAACGTATTTCTTAAAATTTACAGAAAAAACACCCTTAATGTAGATATATATAGTGATAGTTCGCCTTTCCCGCAAGGAATATCTATAGATGTGTTTGCCTTGGATGCTGTACCACGTACTATTTGGGGACAAAAGTTAAAAGGACTTATTGCAAATGGACTACAATTTATTTCTATTGTCGTCCTATACGCTCAATATCCAAGCGCGCATCTAAAAGAATTTATGTCATTAGACAAAGATACGAAACGCCGTTATCAGTTCAAATACCTATTGGGTAAGATATTTGGCATTATTCCTCACCGCAAATGGGTGTGGTGGTTCGACCGGTATGTTGCCTCCGATCGGGAAAATCGGCCATGGGGAATTCCTACCGGTCGTAAGTATTATTCCGGTGAGATATTCCCTAAGGAGGTATATGTCCCAGCTCGTGAAGCAGAGTTTGAGGGAATAAAAGTATATATCCCGAATCAATATGATCCATATTTGCGAAATCTCTATCACGATTATATGCAACTGCCACCAGTAGAAAAACGTGAACGGCATTTTATTATAGAACTTAAACTTCCAAATACATGAAAAAGATACTGCTTTGCTTTCTATTCGTATCGCTGACGATTGACGTGTTCGCACAAGACACATTACGTATAATGACCTATAATGTGGCTTCCGGCCTAATGGGAAATATGCAGCAAATAGCCGATTATATACGAAATAAGGATGCAGATATTGTGGCCCTGCAAGAAGTTGATTTAAGGACCAATCGTCCAGAGACTCCTACACAACACGGAAAAAATCAGATGACCGAATTAGGCTATTTTTCGGATCTGCTCCCCATTTTCGGTTCTATTAACAATTACCCAACAGGAGGATATTACGGGCTTGGACTCTTGTCCAAATACCCCATTTTGAATATCTCGAATGTTCAATTGCCTCAAGTAGTGGACAAGAAAGAGCCCAGAACCATGATTGTTGGCACTTGGGATATAAACGGCAAACTATTAACAGTTGCGTGTACACATCTAAGTTTAGATTCCAGAAACAGGGAAGTACAGATGAAATATATACGTAAATACATGCGAAAATATAAAGGATACAAGATTATATGCGGAGATTTAAATTCAACTTATTCTGAAGGACTTGTGGCAAAAGTATTTTCGAATTGGAAAGATGCTCTACCTACTATGCAACTAACCTTCCATAGTAACAATCCTTATGCAAAATACGACTGGATGTTGTTAGAAAACAAAAGTAATATTAAGATTCTAAATACGATTGTAGATAAGCAATGCAAATTGTCTGATCATTTACCATGCTATATTGATATAGTTATACCATAAATACGACTCAATTATGAGAATATCATATATACTAAACCGATTACATCACTTTGTGGCCACTCTCCGGCTCCCGATGTATAGAATCCGGCACAACACGTTTGGCAAAGATAATTTTATCACAGAGCATGTATTGCTGCATGGCTGCCATTTCGGTAACTATAACTATGTAGGCAATTATTCTATTCTGAACAATGTGATCGTAGGTAATTACAATTCCATAGCACCTCATTGTATTATTGGTGGGGAAGAACATGCCTATTGGGATTATTCCATGTCTGACCGATTATCCAAACTCAATATTAACTCTCGAAAGACAACTATTGGACATGATGTATGGATAGGTGCTGGAAGTTTTATCCGTCAAGGCGTCACCATTGGGAACGGAGCAGTTGTAGGGGCGCATAGCGTTGTATTAAAAGATGTACCTCCCTATACTATTGTTGTAGGTTCTCCTGCTAATATCATAAAGAAGAGATTCCCTGAAAATATGATAAACATATTACAAAACGACAACTATTATAATATGTCTCAAGTAGAAGCAAAAAAATATTTGCAGGATTTTCAATGCAAATATCCAATACAATCCCATGAAGGTCGATAATTGTACCATAACAATTATTATCCCCACACTCAACGAGGAACTATTCATTGAGCAATGTATCATGTCTATTAAAAGACAGACCTATCCATTTGAACAAATGGAAATTTTAGTGGTTGATGGTGGTAGCAAAGATAAGACACGCACTATCGTTAGTGCATTGTCTGTAGATTATCCAAACGTACAATTATTAGACAATCCGCATCGTTACCAGTCCGCCGCATTTAATATTGGAGTAAATCATTCCTCCACCAAATATATTATCCGTTTGGATGCGCATGCTACTTACGACACCTGTTATATTGAGAGGTGCATAGCCATATTAGAGGCGCATCCTGAATACGGGAACGTTGGAGGTATATGCGAAATCAAGCCACAAAATGAATCACTTATTGCCCGTACAAATGCATTGCTCAACCATTTGAGATTCGGTATCGGAGGAGCTGCATTCCGTATCGCAGACAAAGCACAAAGAGTTGATTCTGTCCCATTTGGTGCGTTTAGGAAAGATATAGTGGAACAGATTGGTGGTATGAGAGAAGATCTCGCGCGTGGCGAAGATAATGAGTATAACTCACGTATCCGCAGAGCCGGATATACCGTATGGTTGGATCCGGGAATTCGCTCTACATACTATGCACGCGGTACATGGGTGACCAGTTGTAAACAGATGTACGCCAATGGAGTATCTATTGGTCAACTATTCTATGTAGACCGGGCTGCTATTAGACTCAGACACTTGGTTCCGCTTACTTTTGTGCTGGCAGTCATCGGAGCTATCAGCATCGGATGTTTCACTCTATATGGTTGGTTCTTGTTGGCCGCTATACTGGGTTCCTATCTGGTCGCTGCAATTTATGCCGATATAGATGCATGCAGAAAATATGGATGGGAATACTTGTTCATTCTGCCACCTATGTTCTTATCTATTCACCTGTCCTACGGAGTCGGCACGATGGTAGGACTCATTAAACGACAATAAATTTATTTACCCTATGAAACGATTTGATATTCCTTTTTCTCCTCCCGACATGACAGAGGCGGAAGTAAATGAAGTTCGAGAAGCTATTCTTTCCGGTTGGATTACTACCGGACCGCGCACAAAAGAGTTAGAGCGACAGATAGCGGAGTATGTCGGAACAAATAAAGCTGTATGTCTCAACTCGGCAACTGCATGTTTGGAACTGGCTCTACGCTTATTGGGCATCGGCGAAGGGGATGAAGTAATTGTTCCTGCCTACACGTACACAGCATCAGCATCTGTTGTATATCATGTAGGGGCTAAAATTGTGTTTGTGGATGTGCAGAAAGATAATCTGGAAATGGATTATGATGCCGTATCTGCTGCCATCACCGAACGCACAAAAGCTATCATACCCGTTGATTTAGCAGGTATTCCGTGCGATTACACTCGTCTATTTGACATCGTTGAAAGCAAGAAAAGCCTTTTCCGTCCGGCAACAGCTATGCAAGAAGCTATCGGACGCGTTGCGATTTGTGCGGATGCAGCACATGCCTTCGGCGCATCGTGGCATGGCAAGATGGTTGGTTCCATCGCCGACTTCACATCTTTCAGTTTCCACGCTGTCAAGAATTTCACCACCGCAGAAGGAGGCGCATTGACATGGCGTATTATTCCAGGCTTGGATAACGAGCAAATCTATCATCAGGTACAATTGTTCTCCTTACATGGACAATCCAAAGATGCATTGGCCAAGACACAGCTTGGCGCATGGGAATACGACATTGTGGGTCCTTGGTACAAATGCAACATGACCGATATCATGGCAGCATTAGGCTTGGTACAAATGAAACGCTACCCTGCCCTCTTGGAGCGACGCCGCGAAATTATCAAACGATATGATGATGCTTTCAAACATCTTGGATTGGGTGTCCTGAATCACTACACCGATTCACACATCTCCTCCGGTCACTTGTATCTGACACGGGTGCCTGAGGCCACATTGGAAGAGCGTCAGGCAATCATTGTCAAGATGGCAGAACGCGGCATCGCCACCAATGTGCACTATAAACCGCTACCCATGATGACTGCATACAAACAATTAGGTTTTGATATCAAGAACTACCCCAATGCGTATGCACAATTCGTCAACGAAATCACATTGCCATTACACACACGATTGACAGACGAGGAGATTCAATATATCATTGAGCAGTACACAGATATTCTGACTCACAGATGAAAATACTAATTCGTATCATAGACATCTTAGCTAGCGGGATAGGACTCTTATTGCTTAGTCCAATTTTCATCATTGTGGCAATCTGGATTGTAATTGACAACCCGGGACCCGTATTCTATCGCCAGCAACGAGTGGGACGAAACGGAAAGGATTTTGGTCTTTGGAAGTTTCGTTCAATGCGTGTCGGCTCTGACAAAGGGAGTTTGATAACAATAGGAGACCATGACTCGCGAATCACTCATGCAGGGTATTATATAAGGAAGTACAAATTAGACGAACTCCCACAATTATTCAATGTGTTCGTTGGAGAAATGTCACTCGTTGGTCCCCGTCCTGAAGTTCGCAAATATGTAGACACCTACACTCTTGACCAGCAAAAAGTACTCTCAGTACGACCGGGAATAACCGACTATGCATCTATTGAATACATTGATGAAAACAAACTATTAGCTCAATCTTCAAATCCGGACAAAACATATATTGAAGAAATTATTCCTGCTAAAATTGCATTGAACATGCGATACATAGAGCACCAAACTGTAAGTGAATATTTTAAAATCATATTCCTCACTTTTGGAAAGGTCATTCGGTAAATTATATATGATTTTTGTCGAGTCTGTATAGAATCATTTTCGAGTTATTAACGGTACCACTACGTTACCATTAAGTACCCTTATAGACCTTATATATTTCCCAAACAGAATATTTATTTAGAAACCGAAGGAGAGACCGAGAGTGACGGTGAAGTTCTTGCCTTGGGAATAGACAGGCGAGTATTTGTTCAGATAATAGTTCACCAATTCGTCTCCGGCAAGTTCCATTGATGTGCCGTCAGCATTCCAACCCCTGTCTTCCCCTTCTATGCGCTCGGACGTGGGCGCGAACGCGCGCGTATTATTATAGGTGAAATCAACGTGCGCATAGCAGTTATTGAATACTTCATATATCGCGCGGAAATTGATTTCATCGTTCTGCCATATCTTTTCACTGAACGGCTTTTGCGCAATAATCGGATACGGCACCCGAGTACCGGCTATATTATGGCGAACATAATCGTACGCGCGATATTTGGTATCCATTGTGTAATCCAATGTCAGGCGCAAACTACGAACCGGACGATATGACAACTGGATAAAGACAGACTGTGAGTTATCACGCATGTAATGTCCCATGTTATAACTGTTGGAAGTATAATCCAATACGCTGATTGAGTGGGAATAACATGCAATGTAAGAACGCATAAACTCTCCGCGGAGACTCAGACCTTTTACAGGCCAACCGCTCCAGTTGAATCCTACCAAATAGGATATAGGATTATGCTCTTTGTTTGATTTCTTGAGTCGGGCGAACTTGAACTCATCGAGGAAGAACGAGCCATACAAGCGCAAATGGTCAGTCGGGCGGACAGTGATTGAAGCAAACGCCTGCGAGTTCTGGTTCTGCGTGTTTACACCTTTGGTAAGGAGGTGGTCCAACGACTTGAAGAAAGCGATTGGGATGAAATACGCCGCCTGCACGTTCCGCTCGGCATAGACAATCGAATTACCAAACGAGAACTGGATATACTTGATTGGCATAAAGGTGAACATATTCGCCGCCATGAACTTGTTTGCCGGGCGATAGTTTTTGAGGATTACTCCTTCTTGGTGCACCTCGTTATAATAATAGGTTGAATCTATCACATTGCTGGGCAGCCATGCGTGGAAATAATCAAACTGGAACCATTTGCAGGGTGTGAGTTGGAGCGTTACCATCGGAACTGCGGGATTATGCGCAGAGAGGATATTCGAGCAATGCTGCGCGTCACCCCATTGAATGCGTTCGCATTGAATACCGATAGCCCCCCACCATGCGTAGAGCGATATACCTCCTCTGGAATCCGAGAAATCACCGCCGTAATTAGCCTCTTTGTACTGCACTCCGGGCAGATTATTGAGATAACCGGGCTGAGTTATTCTGGCGCCCGCTATTTTATCGTAACTACTCGGGAAATACGCGTCTTTGAGATAGTCGGTGCCCTTCCACGAATTATCGCGAATAGAACCCCAGATAGACAAGTGTTTCGCTATATCCATCTGAATTTCAGCACCATACCAGCGATGCGTAATAAGTCCCTTCCGGTTATACATAATGTCCATTCCCAGAATCGGTCTGACTCGCATCTTGAAGACCTTATCTTTGGTCAAAATATGCAAAGAAGGGTCAGCGAGCGACAGATTCGAAACGGACGTTATCCACTGCGTTTTATGCCGGTGGCCATATGAAGAATAGACGGGCAGTGTATCCAGTTCGAGGGCGTAATCCTGCAGATAAAACTGCAGGTCGTCACGCTGACGCTTGTTGAGCAACGAATCTTTGCTCTGCGCCTCGGACAACATTCTGGCAATTGCATCGCGCGAATAAGGCTTGATTGCTGCATTGGAAGAGATAACGCCATCAGAAGTCAATTCTTCGATGAAATCGTAAATCTCCGTATATTCAATCGCCTGCGGAATACGTTGGGCAAAGAGACAGCCTACCCCACCCTTCCCTAAAGGGAAGGAGAAGAAAGCGACAAGCGCCAAAATGACCTTTGTTTGTCTATTCATCCCGGGGTTTCCGTTTTGCTGTAGTGAGGACTTTGACTAAAGCGGATTATTTAGAATAACGTGCGTTCAGACCTTCGATAACTTCGTCCGTAATGTCGTAGCCGGCTACCTTATTCATCAGCACAGCGTCATTGAGAATAATATGGATATGTCCGTCAGCGTTATACTCGCTCAGATACGCCTGTACGGAATCTTGCAACTGTTGGGTCAGTTCAGCCTGCTGCTGCATGAAGTCATTACTCAGTTTCTGGCGGAGGTTCTCAAGATCTTGCTGCTTGACCATGAGCTGCTGTTCTTTCTTTTGGAGTTTAGCCTGCTCGGACTCAGCACGTTCGCGGCTGAGGAAAGCGTTAGCTTCCACTTTTCGCTGAAAATCAAGGACATCGCGCTGAAAAGTTTCCATTTCTTTCTGGAGAGATTTAGCTTTCGTATCCAGTTTGACTGTCGATTCTTCATACTGCGACATGAGCTTGTCCTGCGCCTCAACAGCGAGGGTATAATGTTTGAGAATAGAATCGGTATTGACCACCGCGAGGGGCAATAAATCACCGGCCGCCTCTACTTCCTGCGCAGCTGGCTTTTTAGCACCGGGCGTAACGGTGAAGAAGATGACAAACAAGGCAACAATAGCAGCTGCCAAAACAGAATCAACGATAATTGCAATTTTGTTCATAAAATATAAATGTTTTAATTATTTGCGTTTATTTGTTCTTGAGGTCCATTTTGCGATTTTGCGCGCGGCGTAGCTCTTTGTCCTGCGCCGTTGAGCAGTGAATATTATCGGCTTTCATACGCTCGTTCTGATGTATATGCTGCGACCGGAAGGCATGATCTTTGCGGAAAATCACCCCTACGCAGAGCAACAACATTGCGAGTGCCAAAACGGCAACTGTCAGAAGTACTGTAGTCATAAAAAAGTCAATTTGGGTGCAAAGGTACTGCTTTTTTTTGACATACGCAATAGTTTGTATAAATTATACAAAAAAAGTAGTCTGTGGCACGTAACTAAAGTCCTATGCAAACTCATTAAAAATCAAGTCAATACCGCTTATCTCTCGATATTGACTCGATATTGACTCGATATTGGCTCGATAACGGCTCGATGCGCCCTCGATTTGCCCTCGATTTGCCCTCGATAAAAGTTCGAATACGAAAAGCGCAATCCGTATCGGCTTACTCAGCCGCGGGTGCCTCCGGTTCAGCCGGTTGTTGGGGTTCAGCGCCGAGCAACTCTCCTGACGTAAGCTGGCGATAGATTGAAGCCTCTACACCGTAAATAGCCGGAACGGCAAAGACGCAAAGAACAACAACAATAATTGTGCCAATTGTCTGCAGCCAACCGATTTCACCTATTCCGAACAGCCACTGAACAATACCTACGACTATTTCCAGGCAGAAAGCCAACAGGAACTCTGCTCCAAAAATACGCCATTTATTGCCATAAGTAATGCGGTTTGACTCGCGCAAAGAATCCAAAGCCGACATGTTTTTATCCACGAAAAGAACAGCCGCGAAAGACCATGCCACACTAATCACGAGCCCGGGAATAATGCCGAAAAGAAAGCCTACAAAAATAGCCCCGGACATAAGCGCCATGAGGATGAAAAATTCTCCCATGTTGCGGCGGTATTTTCCATCAAAAATGAAGAGCGGATTAATCATTGTCCCTTTCGCCATTTCCGCAGGAAGCGAAGCCATGGCAATAGTGGTTCCCACATTGAGATAAGGAATCCAAATAGTGATGACGTAAAGCGCCGCAGCAGCAACGAGACTCAGATAATTGACAAGAGCGATAGCCAAACCATCCTTGATGGTAGCCATAATGTTGAGTTTTTTGTCCATAATGTAAATAAAAATTTATAAAAATCGTTACAAAGATACAAAAATAATTGAGAATTGAGAATTGAGAATTGAGAATTATTATTT
>JAGKVE010000048.1 GCA_021152555.1 Bacteroidia bacterium
GAAAAATTTTTCAAATCGAAAAGTCAAAGAACGCTTGTAACATACTTATTAACAATAAGTTACAAAAATATTTTAAAAGTTAACGCATCACTAGTAATATTAATTATACAATTTATACGACAAAGCGGCAGAGACACAAAGTCTCCGCCGCCTATTGGGTGGTTATATTTTTTCTAAATTTTTATCTAACTGTGCGCACAGATAGATAGATAGATAGATAGATAGATAGATAGATAGATAGGAGTCATAGGTAATTATCTATTTTCCGTGCAAAGGTACGGCTTTTTTTTGATATGACCAAATTTTTTTACAAAAAAATATCACGGATTGGATTTCGTCCATAATATAGCGTCAGACTCGAGAGTCCATGAAGGGAGAGGAGAAGAAGGCGTGTACCCGGCATTTCGATAAAGGGCGGAACAGGGTGTGTTGTTAGTTGCGATAATGGCATATAAGAGCCGGAGATTCAAATGTCCGAAGGCATATTTTTCCAACTGTTCCAAAGCCTGTTTGCCATATCCCTGTCCACGGAACTCAGGCGCGATATACATTCCTATCGCCGCTTTTCTATTTCGCGGGTCAAGGTCAAAAAGGTCGATGCAGCCAATGGTCAAGCCGGCTTCGCCTGAAAGATTTTCAATAATTAAACGCAACTGGCCATCGCGGTAGATATCGCCGGTAGTGGATGCAATATATTCGCGCAAGTCCTGCTGCGACAAGGGGTTATGGTTGGCGCCATCCGCCCAAGCTGAAGAATCATTCTCCCATTGGTATAAAAACGGGAGGTCAGAAGGTTCTATTTTTCTCAGTTTTACCATCGTTTGCTCACTGTAGATCTTGCTTATCTCTCGATAACGGCTCGATATACCCTCGATAACGACTCGATATCGGCTCGATACACGTCAACCGAACAGTCCACCAAAGAGTCCTTTTTTCTTCTTGCTCAAGTCTTCCATATTTCCCTGCGGCGCAGGCTCCCAAGCATGACCGGTATGAATCATATTATAGATTACCCCCCAGTCGGGCAGGCCGCCGAGGTTACGGTCATCAATCCAGAGGTCTGCCACCAGTTTGCGCGCCGTGCCATGCTCCGGTTCTTCCTCCGGATAGTTGCTATTCACGGCATAGAACTCCAGTCCTTTGGACTTGCAATAGTCAATCGCTTCCTGCAGCAACGCGCCTTCGCGCACCGTCCAGAGGATAATCTGGTGATGGTCTTCGTCCTGCAGTTTTTTCAAAGTCTGTATGGCAAACGGAATCGGTTTGCCTATTTTCGGGTACTCGTGCGTTACGATGGTCCCGTCAAAATCACATGCTATAATCATAGTGTTTTTACCAGTAAAACGTTAAATAGTTAAAGAGTTTAAATGGTTTCTTTTCAAGAAACGTTAAGCCGTTAGTAATCTTCGGCATTGGGGTCTTTGGGTTTCATTTCCTGTTCCAATTTGCCCAGTGTCGGTTTGGTAAAATACCAAGCGATAGCCGCGATTGCCGCCACCCACATCATCGGACGGTATGCCCCGAGATAGTAATAAATAATGATGGATGCCGGCATAACCAGCCCAATCATCAGTATGCGTGCCGTGGCCAGTTTCTGGTATTTCTCAAGTGTCTGCGGTTTTTGCCATTTAATGAGGTATAATCCCAGCGGTATGGCCATCAGAGCGACAATGATTACAGCAAACTGGAGTGTGCTTCCCGCCTCGGATTGCGGATCGAGAGGTTCAAAAACTCCGCGCGAGAGCATATAGTACATAACCACCAAGGCGATGAGCGCCAGTACCATCGTGCCGTAATAATACCAATTAAGGGTTTTAACTACTTTTTCTTCCATATTATCCTTTAAATTCAGTTCTATTGACGATTGAGCGTCCAAGAGTTATCTCGTCCGTATACTCCAATTGGTTTCCGACAGCCACCCCGCGTGCTATTTGCGAAATCTTTATCTCGCTGTTCCCGTTTGGGTTCTGCGTCTGAAGGTTCTGTATGCGGCGGTAGATATAGAAATTGGTGGTGTCTCCTTCCATAGTGGTGGGCAACGCCAAGATAATCTCATCCACACTGCCTTTTGCCACGCGCTCTATAAGCGAATCAATCTCTATATCTTTCGGGCCTATTCCTTCCATGGGCGAAATAATCCCTCCAAGCACATGATAGACCCCATTGTACTGCCCTGTATTCTCAATTGACATCACATCCTGCACATTTTCCACCACACAAATAGTCGAATGGTCGCGACGCGGAGAAGAACAAATCGGGCATATTTCCGTATCTGAAATATTATGACATTCGCGGCAATAAATGACTTCTTTTTTAAGTCTCAGAAATGCCCCTGCAAAAGCCTCCACTTCTTCATCCGTTCTGCGCAACATATGCAGCACCAACCGCAGTGCCGTCCTACGTCCCACTCCCGGCAGCGATGCCATCTGGTTCACCGCCTGTTCTAATACAATACTCGGGTACTCGCTCATCACTTCTCAATTCTTCTTCGCCCATTTGGCAGGAATCATACGGTACGGGTAACGCTCTCGGATATTTGCAGCGTTCGGGCAGTCGCAGCGATGAATACGTATTCCCTTGAGCACGGATACGAATGCAAAAATCGGATCTCCGGGCTGGGGGTTACAGCATTTGGAGAGATTGTAGTCCACGTTTTTTACGTTCATATCCACCTCTATGGCAAGTCCCTTGAGTTCGGACTTGTCCACATACTCAGTATGTTCACGCGGAGCATTGTTTTCCTCCGGCTGCTCGAGCATCACGTCACGCAGACGTTGTACGTCCTCCTTTCCCGTCGCCACAGATTGGTACATATCAGACACAGCCTTGTATCCAAGCCGAATGGCCATGCGGGTAATATCCCCTTCCGTATAATCAATTTTCCAGTTCTTGAATTTCCGTTCTATGATTTCCTTCCCTTCGCTTGCTTGCTTGTATTCAATCTCTTTGAGAGCCTGACGAATCTTATTCTTAGCCTTGGTGGAGGCAACAAAATTCAGCCAATCGGCATTAGGATGCTGGTTAGGCGAAGTCATGACGGACACCTGATCGCCGTTTTGCAGTTTCTGACGGATGGATACATTCTGGTTGCGTATTGTACCTCCCACGCAGTGCGCGCCGACTTCACTATGAATAGAGTATGCAAAATCCAGCACCGTTGCCCCCTCCGGCAAACGGCGCAAGTCACCCGTCGGCGTAAATACATACACGTCCCCCGAGCGCTGTACGATAGACCCCTTCACTCCTTTATACGACCAGTGAGCCGCGACGCCTTGCTCCGCCACTTCGTCCATACGTTTGGTACGGATCTGCACCTCCACCCACCGTTTCTCGGGACCGAGCACTGTCGTATGCAGCGACTCATAGCCGTTCTCTTTCGGCACAGACAGCCAGTCACGCAATCTTTTCGGGTTCGGCGGGAAAATATCTGTAATCAGCGAATAGACCTGCCAGCAATCCGATTTCTCGCGCTCTAACGGAGAGTCCAATATGATACGGATGGCGAAAAGGTCATATATCTTATCTACATCGCAGTGCTGCGCCTGCATTTTATGATATATTGAGTGGATGGATTTTGGGCGACCTTTAATGGTAAAGGTGAATCCCTCCTCCTTCAGTTTCATCTCTAACGGCGCAATAAAAGATGCGATGTACGCCTCGCGCTCCGCTTTTTTTGCGTTTAACGCGTGCGCGATATATTTGTAGGTGTCATAATCAAGAAATTTGAGCGCAAGATCCTCCATCTCGGTTTTTATCTGGTACAAGCCGAGCCGGTGCGCCATAGGTGCATGAAGCGTCTGCGTCTCACGGGCAATATGACGCCGTTGCTCCGAATCACCCTCCGCATCTAATTTGCGGAGCAATTCCAAACGCTCATTCAGTATCGAAAATAGGACTTTGTGACTGTCTTCCATAAGTGACTTTCTAAAAAACGCTGCAAATTTACGATTTTTTTTGCATATATAAAAATTTTTTTGTAATTTTGCGGCGATTTTTGAAAAATAATCGTACCGGTAGGTTAAGAAAATCCGTTCAAAGAACGGCGATTTTTGAAAAATAATCTAATATACACACCAATAATGAAAGCAACAAGAATCATTGTAGTTTGCGCGCTCGCTATCGCTGCAGTCGTGATGGCTGTCTTCTGCGTAAAGAGCGTTACGACCCCTATCAAGTTTGAAAACACCCGTGTTGAGCGCGAGGCGGCAGTTATCAAACACCTTGTAGATCTGCGTACAGCTGAGGTTGAGTTCCAACATCAAAACGGACGGTTTACTACCAGTTACGACACCTTACTGCATTTCCTCAAAACTGCCCCGAAAAAAGAGGTGCTCAAGGAAGGTAGTCTGACCGACAAACAATTGGAAGCGGGCTTAACTGAGAACAAGGCTGTCAAGATTTTGAATGATGCCAAGAAAAAAGCGCTCCGCAAAAACACTTTTGAGGACAACGACGCCCTCTATGAGTACATCTGGGCGAACGATGCAGATGTCAAAAGCAACAACCTGCAAGGCTTCCGCCGTGATACAATAGAGTTGAATATGCTTCAAGCACTCTACAAAGGAGAATATGACGAGAATAGTATTGACGGTATTGTAGAAATTCCTTTCAGCGAGGGCAAGAAGTTTGAAATAGAGGTCAATAACGACTATAAGACCAGCCAGGGCATCCGTGTGCCGATTTTTGAAGCGCGCGCACCATTTGAGAGTTACCTCGGTGACCTCAATGAGCAGGAATTAGTCAACCTCGTTGACCGCGAGAAGAAATTGGAGCACTACCCCGGTCTCAAGGTTGGTGATATCTACGCGCCAAACAACAATGCAGGTAACTGGGAATAATTGAGAATTGAGAATTGAGAATTGAGAATTATTAGTGGAACATACGGGGGGCGGCGATTGTCGCCCCCTAAAAATATTACCGCAAGGCCCACAACCGACTTTGCGAAAGAGAGTTTGTTCAATCTGCTCAATAACTGTATGGATTTTGATGGGATTGACATGCTTGATCTCTTTGCCGGCACCGGTGGCATTGGCATTGAATGTGTCAGTCGCGGCGCACGGTCTGTGACAGCAGTGGAGTTGGCGCACGTCCAGCAAAACTGGATTATTTCCTGTTGCCGGCAACTTGGCATCCGGAATCTCAGCGTTATACGGGGCGATGTATTCAAGTTCCTCAATGCCTGCCACACCAGATACGACCTTGTTTTTGCAGACCCTCCGTACGCTTTGCCGGAACTGCCGTTACTTCCCAACTTTATTTTAGAGAAGGATATACTAAAAGAAAACGGCTGGCTGGTCATTGAGCACGGTAAGGATACCGATTTCACCAGCCATCCGCGGCATATTGAAACGCGCACTTACGGTAGTGTGCACTTCTCTTTCTTTCAATAATTTTTATTTATCGTTACGCCCGTTGTAGGCCTCTAAGGCTTTGCGCAGGACGAGCATCGCTTTGCCCAAATCCTCTTTGTTGAGAATATAGGCCATACGCACTTGGTGACGTCCGTCTTCGGGATTGGTGTAAAATCCCGTTCCCGGAGCCATCATCACGGTTGCGCCTTCGTATGAGAAGTCCGTCAGGCACCATTTGCAGAATTTCTCGGAATCATCCACCGGCAGTTGCACCATCACGTAGAACGCGCCTGTCGGAGCCGGAGCAAACACTCCGGGAATCTGGTTGAGCTGGTCTATGAGAAAATTACGGCGGCCAAGGTATTCGTCATACACTTCCTGCATATATTCCTCGGGGGTCGAGAGCGAAGCCTCTGCGATGACTTGTCCTAATAGGGGTGGAGAGAGACGCGCCTGGCAGAATTTCATAACCGCCTCTCGTACTGCTTTGTTCTTGGTGATGAGCGCCCCGATACGGATGCCGCATTCGGAATAGCGTTTGGAGACGCTATCCACCAGCACCACATTCTCTTCTATACCCTCCAGATGACAAGCGGAGATATAGGGCGACTTGGTATAGATGAACTCGCGATACACCTCGTCGGAGATTAGGTAGAGGTTGTATTTCTTGACGAGATCACGAATCTGACGCATTTCCTGTTTAGTGTACAGGTAGCCTGTCGGATTATTGGGATTGCATATCAAGATGGCACGCGTCTTGGGCGTTATCTGTTTTTCAAACTCCTCAACCGGCGGCAACTTGAAGCCGTTCTCAATATGCGTTTTGACCGATTTGACGACCGCCCCCGCGGAGATGGCAAACGCCATGTAGTTAGCGTAACTCGGATCTGTTACAATAATTTCATCACCCGGATTGAGACAACTCATATACGCGAACATAATCGCCTCCGAGCCACCCGTAGTGATGATTATTTCGTCCGGCGAAAGGTCAATACCATACTCTGCATAGTAACTGACCATTTTTGTGCGCAGCGACTTGAGACCCTGTGAGGGCGAATATTCAAGGATAGCCTCATTGTAATTCTTCACTGCCTCCATCGCCTGTGGCGGTGTCTTGATATCCGGCTGACCGATATTGAGGTGATAAACGTGTACGCCTGCCAATTTAGCTTCGTCCGCATACTTAGCCAACTTCCTGATCGGGCTCTCCGGCATTGATTGTGCTCGTAATGAAATCTCCATAAATATAGACAAACTATTTTGCGGTGCAAAAGTACTGCTTTTTTTTCATATATGCAAGAAAATCTGCACTAGGGAGACAATTTATTTTTTTGATACGGTTTATTGCTAAATATTTCTGCAGTTATTCTGCCAATATTTAGCAGGATTTTTACAATCATTCTCATACACATCTCGTTCGCATCGTGTACGTCATAGTAGCGTGCCGGAGTTGATTGTCTATTTTTCAGACACTCCTCAGGAGATAGTAGGTAGATATTGCAATAGTTGCAGCGGTTGGTCGATGATACGAGCGCATCCGGCGGAGAGGAGAGTCTCGCGCGGAACGAAGCCCCATGAGCACGCCACGAAAGGCAGGGCGGCATTGGAGGCTGTCTCTTTGTCCACCAGGCTGTCGCCAAGGTAAAGTATCATTTGGTCATTTACTGTTTGGTCATTCAATCGGGTCATTATATCCTTTACGATCTGCGGATCGGGTTTGCGGGGTATACCTACCCTCTCGCCCAGAACGGCATCAAAGACGCCCGGAAAGAAATGCTCCACAATTTTCTCCGTAGCCGCTTGGTACTTATTACTCGCCACCGCCAGCCTGCACCCCCGGTGTTTGAGTTCAGCAAGCAACTCGGGTATGCCGTCGTACGGACGGGTATAATCGCAGTTATGGGCATTGTAATACGGCACAAAATGCGCCATCATCTCATCCACACGTCCCGTGAGCGGTTCTACACCGCCGGCATTAAGTGCGCGCTCAACCAATTTGCGCACTCCGTTGCCCACCAGCCGCGGATAGTCTTCAATAGCATGTGTAGGATAGCCGCAAGCTTGTAAGGCATGATTACAGGCATACCCAAGGTCATTTATTGTGTTTAGCAGCGTGCCGTCCAAATCGAAGATTACGGTTTCTGATTTCATATATGTGATTGGTGATTGGTAATTACACATTCGGTTTTCTATTAACCGGCGGAAAGAGTCTATTCCACCGAGATCTTTTATGTCTCGCAGATTTTGAACCCGCTGACGAACAGATACGATGGCATGTTTAGCTAACTTGTCCACCGAAGGAGTGATAGCTTGTTCCAGCGTCTCAAGGTTTACGTCATACAATGCCGAAGCATGTACCACTGTGCCTGTCGGCGTTGTATAACATGCCGTTCCTACAACCTTGCGCCCCCCCACAAGCACGTCATTATGCGCAGTGGTGACCGCTTCATAACCCAGCCTTTGCAGAGCGCCTGACAAGAGATTCAGAAACCCGTCAAACACGTCTTGCGAGTGCGTAGAAGGAGAGACAAAAGAGATCATCAGATTGCCCCGGTCGGCATAAACACATCCCCCACCACTCTGCCTTTGCACCACACGCACACCATGCGCGGCACAAAAGGACTCATTTACTTCCTGCGCGCGCACTTGATGCTTGCCGTAAATAACCGTAGGGGACACAATCCACGTAAAGAGCGTAGGTTCTGCCACACTCTTTACCATCTCCGCCTCCATCGCCAAATATTCTTCGAGGGGCAGATTTTCTATAGGACGAAAAATCTTCAACTCTCTTGTACTATATTCTCGGCGCGGCAATCTCTTTCCCCTGGCAGAAACGATGCGTCAACTGGCGGTCGTCACCAAGGTAGATATACCGCTCCAGGCGATGCTGGATAGTGTAATTATCAAAATTCAGATCGCTGTCATCCACAACGAGCGCATCAAACGCATAACCGGGTTCAAACGACCCCACCTTGCCAAAGAACGAACCGCCGGATTTAGTAGCCAGCCAGAACGCTTCACTCAAACTGAGGAATCTGTCTTTATGGTCAGTACGCACCCATTGCATCTTCGCCATCTGCAGCGCATAATGCATTACGCGGAAAATTGAGAACCCGCTACCTCCTGACACGTCCGAACCTAATGCGACCGGTATGCCGGCATCCATGAACTTGCGAATAGGTGCTATTCCGGAGCCGAGATTACAATTCGACGTCGGACAATGGACTGCGAAGACGTGATTCTTGCGCATCAACTCAAATTCTTCGCCGTCAGTATAGCAACAATGTGCCATAAGGGTCGGCGTGGTGCCAAACATACCGTATTTACGATACGCATCGCCGTAACATGTGGCATCAGGCTCCAGCTCTGCCACCCATGCTATCTCGGATTGGTTCTCGCTCAAATGGGACTGCACAGGTAGATTATATTCGTTTGCCAATAGTCCTAACGCCGTCATCATCCGCGGGGTACAACTGGGTACAAAACGAGGTGTCACAATCGCGGAAACCAACGGCATAGACTTTGTATGTTCCATCACGTGTTTGGTGCCTTCCACCACCTCCTCCGTGCTGTTACATAGTGTTACCGGACAGTTTCTATCCATGCCGACCAGTCCCACCATACCGCCCATACCGGCTTCATGTAGCAAATCGGCTAACAGACAGGTAGCTTCCGGATGAATAGTAGCATAAACAGCCGCACGCATGGTGCCTAATTTCCAGAGGTCATGCACAAAACGGCGGTACATGCGTTCCGCATATCGGATGTCTTGGTACTTGGTTTCCTCAGGAAAGGTGTACGTGTTCAACCATGGTAGCAATTCCATATCCATCGCGATACCGAGATTGCGGTACTGCGGTGCATGAACGTGCAGGTCATTCATTGCCGGCATCAGCAGTTGCTCTCCGAAATCAACCACTTCGTTATCGGCATATTTGGCAGGCAACGTCTGATAAGTGTCAATCACGTTGCCATCATCTCCGACAACCACATAACCGCGTTCAAGCATTTTGAACTGTTCGGGAGTCGGGGTGAACAGGATATTCGCTCTGTAGATTTTCATGATGCGTAAACAGCCATTAAGGCACTAATTTTTCTTAAAAAACAACAAACAAATAAAATAATTGATACAGCCGCCGATAAATATCACCAAAAAGCTGATATAATCGTCCTTCCATGTAGAGAAGCAGGCTAATGCCAATGGCAGCAGGCAGAACTGGATAACTACATTAATGGCTCTTGCCAAAAGGAATCCGCTAGCGTTCTTTTTATCGGGTTTGGTACCGAAAGTGTACCAATTCATGAAGAAATAGTTTGGTATCATTTCCAGAACATACCCGATTCCGAACGCCACATAGTACATCACTGTCCCTTTTTCGGGCTGCGACAGGCAATACAATGCTGCCATAAAGCACCATGTCTGCACAAACATCCCTGTCGTGCCGACCACTGCAAAGCGGACTGCGCTGCGAATCTTCTCGGAAAGATAAGATGTCGGGAGTTTCATACCTAATTTTTCAAATCCGCCAACAATTGTTCCATGGCAGCATTCAGGCCGTTGACATCACGTCCTCCGGCTGTAGCCATCCACGGCTGTCCGCCACCGCCACCTTGTATCAGTCTGGCGGCAGATTTGATCATTGTGCCTGCGTTCTTGCCTTCGTCCACCAGAGGCTGCGAGAGGAATACAGAGATAGTAGGTTTGCCTTCGTACTCGGTCGCGCCCACTACGGCGAATTTCACATCCGTAAACTTGCCGCGCAGCAATGGCATCACGCCGCGAATCAGATTCGGGTCCGCATCTCCTTGCATGCGCACCAGTTTGATATCTCCAAAGTCCTCGGCGCGGTTGATGAGCTCGTCGCGGAAACGGGCTATCTTCTCCGCCATGAACTCCTCAATCTGTTTCTTGAGTCCTGCGTTCTCCTCAATGGAGCGATGGATGGCACCGGCCAGGTCCGGCGCGTTGTTGAAGAGCGCACGAAGATTGATGAGCATATCCTGCTGGGTGTAATATAGTTCGTCGGCTTTAGAGGCGGTTACAGCTTCTATACGGCGCACGCCGGCTGCCACACTGGTCTCCATCACAATACGTACGGAACCTATCTTGCCGGTAGAAGGCACGTGGCAACCACCGCAGAGCTCTATCGACGGCCCGTATTTGATAACGCGTACGTCATCCCCGTATTTCTCGCCGAAGAGTGCCATAGCTCCCATAGCCTTAGCATCAGCTATCGGCGTATGACGGCTCTCCTCCAGCGGCATGTCGTCGCGGATAAGTTTATTGGCAAGGCGTTCTACTTCGCGCAGTTCTTCGGGACTTACTTTCTGGAAATGGCTGAAATCAAAACGCAGACTGTCTGCCGTCACCAAACTACCTTTTTGCTCCACATGCGCACCTAATACCTGGCGAAGAGCGTAATGGAGAATATGGGTTGCTGTGTGGTTACACATGATTGCTTGTCGTTTCTCTGCATCCACCTCTGCATAGAGTATACCGCTCTCACCTGCCACTCCGCCAGTGACGAAAGGCACCTCGTTCATAATCAGTACGGGCAGACCATTCTCGCGCTTGGTGTCCAGAACTTTGAATGCTTGTTTTTTTCCTCCTGCGAGAGTCAGAGAGAGATTTCCTGAGTCGCCAATCTCTCCTCCCATCTCGGCATAGAAAGGCGAAGGAGTGATCACTACCTGGAAATAACTCTTGCCCTTCTGGCTCACTTGGCGATATCGGAGAATCTTCGTCTCGCAGTTCAGTTCATCATATCCCACAAACTCAGTCTCACCCTCTTCCAAGATGGTCCAGTCACCGAGGTCCTGTTTGTTCGCCTCACGTCCCATGGTCTTCTGGTGTTCCAAGGCCTTGTTATATTCCTCCTCATTGGTAGTAAACCCGTTCTCACGAAGAATCAGTTCTGTCAAATCAAGCGGGAACCCGTATGTATCTTTCAGCGTGAACACATCCACACCGCTGATTTCTGTCTTGCCGGCTTTGCGGGCTTCGTCCATCAGTTTGTCCAGAAGACCGATTCCTTTGTCCAGCGTGCGGAGGAAGGCTTCTTCCTCGCTCTTGATAACAGGAACAATCTGGTTCTGTTGTTTGACGAGTTCGGGGTACGCCTCGCCCATGTCTGCTATCAGTTGGGGTATCAGTTTATACATGAACGCCTCACGCATACCGAGGAACGTATAACCGTATCGCACCGCGCGGCGCAAAATTCTTCGTATCACATAGCCGGCTTTTTCGTTACTCGGCAGTTGACCGTCCGTGATAGCAAATGCTATTGTGCGGATATGGTCAGCGATAACACGCATAGCGATATCGATTTTCTCATTCTTGCCATACTCACAATGGCATATCTCACCGATTTTCTTCAGCATCGGTTGGAACACATCGGTGTCGTAGTTCGAGGTCTTGCATTGAATAGTACGTACCAAACGCTCGAATCCCATACCGGTGTCTATTACTTTTTTTGCCAGCGGTTCAAGCGATCCATCCGCTTTACGGTTGAACTGCATGAACACAATATTCCAAATCTCGATTACCTGCGGATGATCTTTGTTCACCAACTCGCGTCCCGGCACTTTCGCGCGTTCCTCGGCACTACGGCTGTCCACATGAATCTCCGAGCACGGACCGCAGGGGCCCGTTTCGCCCATCTCCCAGAAGTTGTCATGTTTGTTGCCGTTGAGGATATGGTCGGCAGGCAGATGTTTCGCCCATATTGACGCCGCCTCATCGTCGCGTGCCAGACCCTCTTCTTTCGAGCCCTCGAACACGGTTGCATATAAATTAGCCGGGTCTATCTTCAGCACATCTACGATATACTCCCACGCAAAATCAATAGCTTCTTGTTTGAAATAGTCGCCGAACGACCAGTTTCCTAACATTTCAAACATCGTGTGGTGGTACGTATCATGTCCCACTTCCTCCAGGTCATTATGTTTGCCGCTCACGCGAAGACATTTCTGGCTGTCGGCTACGCGCGCGTATTTAATAGGGTCATTGCCCAGAATGATTCCTTTCCACGGGTTCATTCCGGCGTTGGTGAACATCAGCGTCGGGTCATCTTTGATTACCATCGGCGCAGAGGGCACTACCTGGTGGCCCTTTGATGCCATGAAGTCCAAAAAAGACTTACGAATTTCGTTACTTGTCATTATTATTGGTTGTTTTTATGCGTTTTGTTCCTTTGTTGTACTTGATACTTGGTCACTTGGCACTTGGTCACTTGATATATGGTTAAACCTGTTCCCACCGGTTGTTGTCTTGAAGTCGATAAACTCGCGGCGCGGTTTGCCTTCTTTATCATCGCGCTCAATGAACGGAAGAGGGTTGGCGCACAACTCGTCATACTCAGTCCGTTGGCGGAGCACGTCAAGCGCCATGTATATCGCATGGCGCATACTTGATGGGTCCGCACTGTCTTTGCCGGCAATGTCGTAGCCCGTACCGTGGTCCGGTGACGTGCGGACTATGCTCAGGCCGGCGGTGTAGTTCACTCCGCTCATATCCAATGTCTTGAAGGGGATGAGACCTTGGTCATGATACATGGCAAGCACGGCATCGAAATGCGCGAAATGCCCGCTTCCGAAGAATCCGTCTGCTGCGTATGGACCGAATGCCCATATTCCCTGTTCATTGGCTTTCTGAATAGCAGGAACGATAATCTCCTGCTCTTCTTTGCCTAACAAACCTGCGTCGCCCGCATGAGGATTGAGCGCCAGTACGGCGATTCGGGGTTTCTCCAGACCAAAATCACGCACCAGAGATTTGTTTAACACCTCCAGTTTGCCGAGAATACGTTCTTCTGTAATCTGCGAAGGTATGTCTGCCAACGCCACATGATTGCACACCAAAGCCACGCGCAAACCTTCCGAACAAAGCATCATCAGGCTACCGGTAGGCGCTTTTGAGCCGCCCTGTACAATCTCAGCACTAAACTTTTTCTCTAAATATTCCGTATGCCCGCCGTTCAACGCTTCTTTGTTCAGCGGTGCCGTCACTAATGCCGCCAGTTTGCCCTCTTGCAAATCACGGCAAGCACGGTCAAGAGACGCCTTCGCCGCTTTATTTGCTTCCTCGGACGGGACGCCCAATGTCACTGGCAGATTGTCCGGATAGCATGTAATCATGTTTAAACGGCTGTCTTTCGCCTGTTCCGGACTGTCTATATTGTTCCAGTTGATATTTCGCCATTCCTCGCCAAGGGTCTGAATATGATGCTTGGCTACAATAGCGTTGCCGTATATCACGGGGCGCATGATCTCAAACATGTGGGATTCCAACAGCGCCTTGATTATCACTTCATACCCAACGCCATTCGTGTCGCCGGCTGTTATTCCTATTATCGGTTTCATAAAATTACAAATTACCAATCACAAATTACCATTTCCCATTATGGATTTTGTCATAACGCAGTTTCTCAAGGTCGTAGTTCTTCCGTTCCTCGTCTTTGTAGCCTAACGAGACAACGCAGAGCACGGTCCTGTCTTCTGGAATGCCGAACAATTCCCGTATCAGTGCTTCTGACCCGTCGCGGCAGTATATATGGCACCAGCACGCACCTAATCCCTGTTCTTCTGCCGCGAGCAGTATATGCTCTGCTGCAATCGCGCCGTCCGCCATCCACGCATCGCTCAAACTCGTATCCAACGCCACAACGATGGCAGCCGTTGCCGTTTCGAACATCTGACTGCCGTACGTACGGCTTTTGACCATCGCACGCAGTTTCTCCTCGTCGCGCACTACTACAAACTCCCATGGGTTCGTGCGTTTGGACGAAGGAGACATCAAGGCGCAGCGAAGAATATAATCTATTTTCTCCTGCTCGACTGGTTTATTGGAATACTTGCGGATGGACCGCCTATGCCGACATAGTTCTAAAAAACTGTCCATTTTCCTCCATTTTACAAAATCGGGCGCAAAATTACTAAAAATATTTTACATACGCAAATTTTTGAACAAAAAATACTAACATTTTTCATTCGGACTTTTATCGCACTTTAATCGTACTTTTTTCATAGTGTGCTCAAGTCGTTATCGAGCCGTTATCGAACCGTTATCGAGCCGTTATCGAGCCGTTATCGAGAGATAATTTAGTCCGATATGAGTTTTGGACGCCGAAACAATATGTTCCTAAGTTCAAGTTGGAAGTGCAACGTTGAGTAGTTAGAAAAGTAGATAAAATAGCAATGTAAAATAAAAAACGTGGGCTGTGATTTGCACAGTCCA
>JAGKVE010000049.1 GCA_021152555.1 Bacteroidia bacterium
CTCATGGAGGATTGCTAATCGATCTGCAATCGTAAACTTTTTTAATCTTTTGTCCATAACGACACCTTTTTTAGTGTCAACATATTTCAGGACAAGACAGTTGTGGCAATTGCGGCAAAATCACAAATATATTTTGCTTCTAGCGTCTCGCAATTGACAATAAACAACTGATATTCCGTAGTCCACCCATTGCTATTTGCGTTCGCTCGCGTGACGACATATAGGGATTTATTATCATGCCCCGGATAATAAAGAATGTAATTAGGTATGCCTCCAATATAGGAGAAGAAGTCTTCTTCGTCTTCATACCTTGGGTATTTCAACTGGATGAAGGTAGTGTCTCTGGGAAGATCATCAACGGCATAGAGTCCATGATATTCCTCATAATAAGAATCAGCTACATGATAGAAAACATCCACGAAAAGACGACTATGACCGTCTTTGCAAGTATATGAGCATAGTGTATCAACATTCCATCCTACTTGTGGAAGGTGTTTTTCGCGACTAACGGTCCAACCAGATTGTTGTTGAAATCCATGCTGGTCATTGATTTTCTCTGTGCTGCACGAAGAAAATGTGATTGTGAGCACTGCTGTGAGTGCAAAAGTGATTAAAGGTCTCATAGTTTATATATTTTAATTAGGGATGATTGCACCCTCTTTTAATTTTATGCCTTTTAGTTTATCACCATTTTGAGTGATTATCTCGCTAATGTTAGCTGATGGAACAGAACTCGTCTCACGTTCAATTGGAGTGTCGGATTTTAGAGGACGGTCTATAATTTCCCTCCTTCGTGGTTGCGTATCTGTGGACGCTCCATCAATAATGGGCCATCCTGTAGTATAAATACCAGAGACAAATTGATATTTGTTTATAATGACATCATAGACTCTACGAAGGACATCGCCAGCAAAAACAAGTATAATACCACAGAATACAGGGATGGAGAAAAGTGAAATAAGAATGGCGTCTTCTATATATGGATAACTATTTAGGGGAACAATGAAAAGAGCACCGATGAAACTTACCAGATAAATTATTAATAGAATCTTCCCAAAACGGATACCCCACATCACTTGATTTTTAATGGTCGCTAAACTTTCCGGAGATTTTTCCTCGTTTCCTTTGTGGATAAGAATAGTTATTAGCACAGCTATAGCGCTGGCAAAGGCGAGCATAAAGAAGAAGTTATTGAATTCCGGCATTGCGTCTATATGTGTTATAATGTTAAAATACCAACAAATGCAGAGACTTGCATAGTACAACAAATACGTCATAAAAATCACAGACGCAGCTAAAGCGAAATATCGTACAACCATTCCGGAAGTGGAGTTTTCGGATTTTGCATAGCAAAACCATAATGCACCGGTTATAACGGCAGACACCATAAATTTATACCAAAAATAGAAAACCGGACGTTCAAAGGATAACAGATCTAATTCTCCGATAACACAGACTAATTCGCTGCATAGCATAAATAATGTCATCAATAGAACAAGTATTGACCAGCCATTTCGTTTCGGCATCTGATTAGGGAAGCGATATACCCCAAAGAAAAAGATAGCCGCACTTAGTAGTTGGATGGCGAAGAACACATGACGCGCAATTCGTACAGGCATTGAAAAGATTGTGAGGTATGCCATACCAATTGTACGCCCCATGGCAAATTCTGCCAAGAAGAAGATAGCAGCGATACTCATGCCGATTGCGGCGGTGAGGGTGGTTGTTTTGAAAGATAGTTTGTTCATAATGTTATTATTTAAATTATTCTGCTTCTTTGGAAGGATCATACAATCCAATTAGAACGCAAGCGGCAATGCCGATATATAAAGTATTATAATACGGAATCATATCCCATGGTGTAGCATATCTTGACAACCAGACAAAGCTATTCAACCATGCTACATCGCTAATTATGTGGAATAATAACGCCATACACCCGAGAAGGCATAGCCCAAGTGCAATATATCGTATTGCAGCAGGCCTCCTATTAGTTACTCCATTAGAGAATGTTGCGCTTTTAGCATAGCACCACCATAATGCTGCGACATAGCCTCCATAAACGATAATTAGGCATAGAATGTTCATACAATTCCACAAAAACGACTCTTCATGAGATCCTGTATATATATCACTAGTAAAATGCAACGTAACAATACAAAGAATGGCAATGCCAATTGTCTTGCTCCATTTATCTCGTTTCGGCAGGAAGCCCTCATAACGGAACACTCCCCAGAAGAAAACGGCGATACTTGCCCACCACGCCCATAGGCACAAACAATCCAAAGCACGCATTCGGACAGGATGCACATCAAGATTAATGTTCGTGAATGAATTAATGAATAGTACGGTTACTCCGTACCCCACCATAAGCGTCATCCCGATTGCTGCGATGAGGGTGGTTGTTTTGAAAGATGGTTTCATAATGTTATTTATTATTTGGTTAGCGAATCAATGACTTTCATAATGATGATGCCGCAGACGATGAAGATAAACATTGCGAGTAACATACTATTCCCCCTTTCTTCCCCAAATGATGTACCACAATGCGAAAGCGATAAGTCCGGTAATTAAAGCTGACATAATTTCAAGCACTGGTTCGTGTCGTGTGCAACTTTTAAAAGATTATTTAAAAACACTAAACATTGCGCCAATGAGACCTCCAATAACTTGAAACAAGCCAAGAGCTCCTACTACTATGCCCGAAATGATTTCCGGCAAGAAGACGATGATAAAAATAATTGCAAGGACTACCATAGTTGTTTTTATTTTATGATTAATATTGTTTCTTTACTTATATATGACTCTCGTTAGTCAAAAGTAACCTGCAGTTTGTTATTTTTTTTAAAAGGCGCTAATCAACATACCTATTCCGGTAAAGTTAATTGCTGCGCCGATAAGCATGAATAGGCAACTCTGCCCCTCTCCAATAGCGAAGATGCTCCCGCCAATGAACATTAAGATAATTCCTAAAGTAATCATAGTATTTATGTTTTAATTGTTGTCTATACTATAATGCATAAAAAAAGCGAAAGGTAACCCTTCCGCTCTAAAAAAGTTTCAAAATTGTGAATTCTTCAATTTCCCTAATACTTATTCGTAATGCTTAGGGGAAATAGGCTTGTTCTCTTGTTCAGATTTGAGCCGTTCGATTAAATCATCTACTCCATCCATAACAATCCCTGCCAATATAAGTATGCCATCTATCATGTAATCCAAATCTTCCGGCATCTGCGGAACAAAGGATTGGTATCTAACGTCAAAAGAAATTATACCTTTGTCGTAATTAGGGTAGCAATGCACCTTGGCGGCAAAGTAGTCATCGGTGAGATCATGACAGAGATTCATAGCAAGAAAATAATTCCGCTCCGAATAAGGTAATTTCTCCGACACTCGCTCTAAAGCGAATTCAATCATCGGTTTGCTTCTGCTGGCATAGCAATCCATGTAGCAGTTGCCGGCATATAACCGATAATGGTTCATGTTCATTGTGCCATCGCATAACTCTTCTATGAGGTCCATAGGTGGTTGCAAGCGGCGAGTTTTTTCATACAAATGAACGAACTCTTCTGCGGTTTGAGTGTAATCGTATTGCATTGGATGATAAATTAGGCATGTTTGTATAGAATTTTAGTCTATCAACACTTTCAAGTCAATATATGACAGTTCTCTCACTATATCTTTACCCACAATCTGTAATGCAAGTTCATTTCTTCAATAAACTCATTTACCAGATTACTCTCCCCATATCTAATTTTATAATCCAGAACTTCACTTGCAAGATTTCTAATCTCACTCCATATAGAGTTATTCTGTAGTTCTTCTTTATTTGATTTAAAGAATCTACTATACATGTTTGGATGGTTGCACGGGTCGTCTGAATAGCGCATCTCTAATAAGGCGACTATTTCACTTTCAAATTTATCACTCATGTTGCATCATGTCATTTACATTAAATGTTAAAGTAATAGTATTTCCCATCATAGTATTTTACACGATACTGATATTTTCCCCAACTGGAATTCGGAGTGTTATAATATGGACTAAGAGAAACAACTTTGGGATTTGCATTAGGTCCCATACTTACACCTATATATTTTTCGCCAGCTACAACTCTAATATATACGTGCATTATCCTTAAAACGGATCCAGCACCGGATGGTGGACAATTATCTCCAGAATAAGAAGCGGCTTCTACAGATTCAAGGTATTCCCATCCTCCAGAACTCTCACTAATCTTAATATTCACGTTTTGTTCGTGATTAGATTTATTGTTATCTGTGCTACCACAAGAAAGTAGCAAAAGCGCGATAGAAAAAAAGACAAAAACTCTTTTCATAATAATTTAATTAATTACCTACTCTTTATCGGATTTTCGGCACTCTCCGTAATAATCTACTATTATATTACATTTTTGCACAATCGGTAATCTTCTTATGCGTTGTTTAATCAATCACTATAAATCCCGCCCAATAGTAAGGAGAAGAGTATTTGGGGTGCTGACGCATACGACGTTGGGCTATAGTTAAAGCTTCATGTTTGGATTGATGATATGTGAGTAAGTTTTTGTAAAATTCTGCCATAAGCAACCGCGTCGCTTTATCATTAACAGACCATAGAGACATAACAATCGTCTGTGCTCCAGCCTGTTTGAATGCACGTTGCAAGCCAAACACACCTTCTCCAGTTATATCTCCCATTCCTGTATTACAAGCAGACAATACAACTAAATTAGCATCGCGTAAATCCATAAGAGATATTTCTTTCGCTGTCAATACTCCATTTTCTTTACCCATCGGGCTGCTCACTCCATCCATTGCTAATTGAGCTCCTGCGAATAATAATCCTGAACGGTTTAATGGATCGATTGACATTGAAGAATCGAATTTCGATATAGTATGCACAAAATAATCTTTGGAAGAAGCAATAGAGTCAGTCCAATAAAATCCATGTGTAGCGACATGAATAATATTTTCCCGCATACCGTTGAGGGCTTTGAAAGATTCTTCTGTGGCCTGTTGTGCCGTCAAAACACGTGCTTGTATATTGTTATGTCTCATCAACTCACTAATGTCTTTCACCTCAAGCTCACTCTCTTTTAAGAAGAACAGAATTCCTCTATCAATTGTGTCATTTTTTATGTCTTTTTCACATTCTTTTAAATTATACTGGATGCCACCATAAAGTGTCGCAGATGTGTAGCATGTATTTGACTTCTTAATGGCGATTTCACGTGTTGATGACAAACGAACAAGATTAAACATATCTGCCATCGTGTGCAGGCTATCGAATGGTAATGCTTCTATTGCCAATTGATGAAGCAAGCCCGATGGCGCAAAATAAATCGTTTCTCCCTGCTTTATATATGGAAGAAGTTTATTCCATATTATCTTTGATAATTCTTTACCATTTTTTGTATAGGAATATACACTATTGGGATCAAATTTTCCGTTTGTAGCGACTGTTGTCAGTGGCAGTATGTCTTTTTCTTCAAAGAGTCGCACTAACACAGGATAATTGCTTTCATGGCGTAGGAGTAATGCGCAATATATTATAGAATCGTCATTCATCGGCACGACAAAATATTCAATAGCCAGCTGATTTGTGGTAAGTTCATTGCGAATGCCCTCCCAAGTTATTTGCGTTTCTGTAGAATGTTTGCGGTACGTGGCACTATTAAGCGTAATTTGTTTTTCCAATAGGTTCGCTTGTTCTTGAACAGCTAAATGTTTTTCTACTGCAAATGGCTCTCTTTCTTCTAAAATATTCAATTCATTCTGCTTCTCATGTAATTCATTCCACATCCCAATAAGAATAGAATCTCCACTTTCAAGAACAGAATATTTTATTGTTTCAGAGGAGTGTAACAAGACGCCCTTTCTAAACAACTCATTATCATATATCAAAGTCGAACATTCCGGTTTTGATATATGATAATTATAGGTAAAGCATGGTATCATTTGTTCAAACATCCATTGCATTCCTCTATAATATTCAAAACGTTCTTTCTCATTAAGATGTCCTGCTGAACGCAGAAATAAAGATTTAAAGATGTTTAAACTTTGCCTAAAGCATGAATCTGCTTTCGCATAGTTATCTTCCTTGAAGTACATTACACCTAAATCATAAAGAGTATGGGCACTATACGAATCTGTTGTGCCTACAGCATTATTACGGATATTCAGTGCTCTCAAATAATACTCTTCGGCTTGGGGGTATTCCAATTTGTCCTGATAGAGACGTCCTAATGCTCTCAAAGGAATTGCATTATATGGATGGTCTTCTCCTAAAAGCCTTTTATAAATCTCTAAAGTCTTTTTATAACATTCTTCTGCTTTTGTATAGTTCTTTTGTGTACTATACAAAATGCCCAAACTATTTAACAAAGTTGCATAGGTAGGATGTTCCTCTCCTATATTGGTTCTATATATATCTAAGGCTTTAACAAAGCATTTCTCGGCTTCAGAATATTTAAACTCATTATAATAAACCCAACCTAAATTGTGTAATGGAATAGCATTATCAATGTGTTTTTCTCCCTTTATCTTTTTGTTTATCTTAAGTGCCTGCAATTGAAAGTTTTCAGCCTGTGAATAATTATCCATATCTGCATACAAAACGCCCAAATTATTTAGCGATGTTGCATAATCTATATTGTTCTCGCCTAAAACCCGTTTGCGTATCTCATATGCTTGCAAATAATATGATTCTGCTAGTGCGAAATCTCCAAGTGTATAAAAGAGTGTGCCAATATAATCTAAGGATTTTGCATAATCAGGATGCTGGTCCCCTAAACATTTCTTACGAATATCTAATGCTTGAAAATTATATTCCTTTGCTAATTGGTAATTCCCTCGTTCTATATATAACCAACCTAAGCCACTCAATGATTCTGCATAGTCAGGATGATGTAATCCTAAAACTTTTTCTCTAATATTTAATGCCTTAAGATAATATTCCTCTGCTTTTGTATACTCTCCATTATCAGAATATAAAGAGGCTAATTCATAAAGCGACGTGGCACACTCTGCACTATGTTCTCCCAATACAAGTTTTCTTATTTCTAATGCTTGCAAATGGAATAATTCTGAAGTCTTATAATCAGATTTTTCTTGCCAATAGTTTATCCCCGCACAGTAACATTCCGTTGCTAAATATAGTAATAGGCTATCACGTAGATTTGGATATAGTTGCAATGAGTCCATATACTCGCAAAAATCCAATCCTAAGTTTACATCAATATAGTCTGCCTTAGAATCCAGTCTATACGTCCAATCTTTTACTTGTGCAATGTTTTTTGATGCCTTATCAAATCCTCCACTGTTGATGTTTATAGCCAGTCTCATCTTATGACCGGCTGGACTGCATAAGAATACAGCAAATAACACACTCAATACAAGTATGATCACACTAACTGATATGAAAATTATGCGTTTCACTCCGACTGCTGCTATATTTGGGGATATTAGTCCAAATCATCAAGCATCTTTCGTGCTTCTATTTGATAAGGACTATTGCTATTAGCAATTTTATTGAGTAACTTTTTTGCTTTTATTACTTTGCCTCTATGCATTAAACATATTGCTCTCAGCCATTCTACTTTCTGGAAATCCGAAGTTTTTATTGTTGGTTGAGTGTAAATTTTATTAATAATTTGTTCTGCTTCTTCCCATTGGTTATTTTGCATTAAAACGATAGCAACAGAAAGCATATCCTCACCATTATCAACATCTCTTTCTATGTCATCTATAACAACCCCAGCAATATATTGCGAACTCAAACCCTGCATTTGTTGAGCAACGGGAGCCAAAACAAATAGTAACAAAAGCACAGCAGCCATAGCCATTAAGGTGCTACCACCTAACGACCAAATTTTAATTCTTTTAATGCGTTGATGATGTTCGTCTTTCTCTTTATTAATCTCCGCGATGTCTTTCTTGACCATTTCGCGGAAGCCACGTCTACGTATGGCAAAAATGATTTCCTTTTGCAGTTCCATTTCGTCTTGAAGTTTGGTTCTATCTTCTAATGACGTTTCGGAGCCTAAAAGTAACCCTTCAAACTCTTTTTTTTCTGCATCTGACATTGTTCCTGCCAAATAAGCATCAATTTTATCTGTACGTTCAATGGTATTCATAGTATTACAGTTTTCAAACGGTTTTCAACAATCTTTTTCAATTTGCCCATGCATTTGTTCTTCTGGGTCTTGGCACTATCAGCGCCGCTATATTCCAGTTCCTTTGCGATGATAGCCCATGACTTCTTCTCCCAATAGAAAAGATTAAGCAGAGGGGCGCAAGGTCCTTCCATACTATCAACTGCTTCTTTGATGATACTCGCACGGTAATCCGGTTCAGACGCAGAAGAAATAGGCGCGGACTTGGACTTTTGACTTTTCTCATAAGCTTCTGTCAAACGGTTCCATTCCTCTATACATTCTTCTTCCGTATGACCATTTCGCACATATTTATCATACGGATTTTCCACCGCATCAATCCAATTTGCTTCGTCCCACATCTGTTTTGATGTAACAGGACGCATGAAAGATTGATTGGTAAACTCATCATCCGTATATTCATCATCAGAAGCATCGTCAATACTTGCTTCTACATCTGCATATACGATCTTCTTATTACGTGTATGCTCGCGCGCAACCATTACTCCTACACCCATCATATAAGAGAATAGAGAAGTTGTTAGTTTCTCCTCGGTAAGTCTGTCACTCTGAATATTCTCCCAGACACGAGTTAACGTATCCGAGAAAATCTCATCCAGTGTAACACTAGAAGTAATACCGAAACTCTTTTTGATGACCGCGAGAAATTTATCCATATTCTGCCGTATAAATTGGCTTATCAATGAATTGTTATTCTCACGGAAAGCCCGTAAGTATTCAGCATCCGTGGGTATGCTTGTCAATCTTTGTATCATATGCAGCCGTTTTCGGCTGCAAAGGTAGTTAAAAAATCTGACATAAGCAAGAAAAATGTACGGATTGTAACGGAATAAGCATAATTATCAGCCATAACTCGGTGAAATAGCACAGAGAGTTATACCGATGGCGTGTAAGTCGGGATAGTATCCCGCATAAGAGACGAAGTCATCGCGCTCTCCGAAAGAGCGCGCACAGGACACCGGAACGGATAATATCCGCAAAAGACGAAACTTTTCACTCGGTCATCTCTCGGTCATCTCTCGGTCATCGCTCGGTCGGAATGGTGGCTCTTTATGGAGGGTGTAGCAGAAGTAAAAACAGCAAACAGAAATGAAGCAATCCGCGCTCACGGAAATCGCGCGCAAAAGACACCGAACTAAACCACAAAAATTGAATCTGCACCGCAGGTAAACACCTCGCGCATCGAGAGCGCGAGCACAGGACACCGGGAATTGGTTACATCCGCATTGAGCACGTTACGGGCAGGGCGGCATTTTCTTATCCGCCAAACTTGGCGGATGCAAAGAGAAAATGACGGACGGAACGTGTGAAGAAACGGCACGAACGCAGAGAGAGTACCGGCGCAGCGGTAATCTGCCTACACCGCAAGCACCCAAAGAACCAAGCCGCATAGCATGCGGGATAATTGACGAAAGAAGAAACGCGCTAACGGAGATAGCGCGCACAGGACAACGCAAGCACTAAAGCGGCATACAAAATTTGTATTTGATTTGTCATATATCTGTCATACCTCTGTAATTAAAACAACGTACCTTTGCAGCAAAATTAAAAATAAATCATTTATGGACGACAAAAAAGTAAAAAAAATCCTTTTTATCTACAACTTGACACGTGCTTTAGTTGGTGGTATATTTGTAATTGCCATCATTTATGGACTGCTTAAAGCATATTCTGTTATTTAATTCGTATTAGTATGAATACTTTTTTACAAATCTTGAGCTTCATCGGCTCACTTGGCCTCTTTCTTTATGGCATGAAAATCATGTCCGAGGGGCTTGAAAAACTGGCAGGTGATCACATGCGTAACATCCTCGGTGCCATGACACGCAACCGTTTTATGGGCGTGTTGACAGGTGTCGGTGTGACCGCACTCATCCAGTCCAGTAGTGCAACCACCGTCATGGTGGTCAGTTTCGTCAATGCCGGACTGATGACGCTCCGGCAAGCAATCGGTGTAATCATGGGAGCCAATATCGGCACTACCGTCACGGCGTGGATCATCTCGTTGATCGGTTTCAAAGTGAGCATCTCCGCACTCTCGCTGCCGCTGCTGGCTATCGCATTGCCGCTGTTCTTTGCCGGAAAAGGAAAAACCAAGAACTGGGGAGAGTTTCTCTTCGGTTTCGCTTTTCTGTTCATGGGCTTGAATCTGCTTTCGAAGGCTGCCGAATCGCTGGATATAGGTATGCACATGGCAGGTTGGCTCAGCCATCTGCCTTGCGAGCGTTTCTGGACAATCCCGCTTTTCGTACTCATGGGTACTGTGATGACCATGCTGATGCAGTCGTCCTCCGCGTCTATGGCTGTCACGCTGATGCTCTTCGGTATGGACATACCCGGTTTCGGTTTCGCACAAGCCGTGGCGCTCACGTTGGGTGAGAATATCGGTACTACCATTACCGCCTTTCTTGCATCGCTGACCGCGAACATACAAGCCAAACGCGCCGCACTCGCGCACCTGTTTTTCAATGTCTTTGGCGTGATTGTCGTCCTCGCGTTCTTCTATCCTACCATCCACGCCGTCGAATGGCTTGTGACCGATGTGTTTGGGGCGGAATCAAACAATCTGTATCTGGTTTCCGCTTTCCACACTTGCTTCAACGTAATGAACACCCTGCTGCAAATCGGCTTTGTGCCACAGATTGAGCGTTTTGTCTGCTGGGTGCTGCCTGTCAAGACCGAACAGGACGAGAAATCCCGTCTGCGTTACCTCTCCGGCGGTCTGCTATCAACCAGCGAACTGAACCTCATGCAGGCCAAAAAGGAAATAAGCCTCTTTGCCGAGCGTTGCCATCGGATGTTCGAATTTGTCAACACGCTACTTACTACGGAGAACAATGAGCAGTTCGTCGGTCTCTACAGTCGTATAGAGAAATACGAAGCCATTACCGACCGCATGGAGATAGAGATTGCCACATATTTGCGCCGTGTAAGCGAGGGACGGCTGTCCGACAGTTCCAAAGCACAGATTATGAATATGCTGCGCCAAGTGGACGAGTTGGAGTCTATAGGCGACAGTTGTTATCATCTGGCGCGGATACTGCGCCGCAAACGGGAGAACTGCACGGAGGCGTTCACGAACGAACAGATGCAGCACATTACGCAAATGATGACGCTCACAGACACCTCGCTCAGCAATATGGAGAACCTATTGGAGCAAGACACTCCTTTTACGGAAGACCAGACAGCCTACAGCCACGACTTGGAGAATGAAATCAATAACTACCGCAATGAACTCAAATCGCGCAACCTGCAGGACATTGACGCCGGACGGTATAGTTACCAGTTAGGTGTCTTCTATGTGGATTTTATCTGCGAGTGCGAGAAACTTGCTGATTATGTCATTAATATCGTAGAAACCAACGAATAGTTAACAAAAAACTTGTATAATTCCAAAAAATGTAGTAACTTTGCACTCGTTATGTACAAAAATTAAAGAATCGCGCGTGGCGCGTATTGAAAAGTGAGACGTTGGTGGCAGGGGTTATTGACCCGGACGAGACGCCGTTAGAAGCCGCCAAACGCGAACTAATAGGTTCATTGCGCAGCGTGAAATGCCACCATTCGGAGTCAATATTTTGCATAAATTAATTTATGGCATGATTTTTGTATTATTTTATTTGAAAACATTTTTACCTACAAAAACTTACTATCATGAAGAAGAATTTATTTGTAGCGCTGCTGGCGCTGACATGCTCCTTGACAGCTTGTGCTGATGAGCAAGTGATCACTTATGACCAAGTTCCCGAACCGGCAAAAGCCATTGTGGCTGCCCATTTCGATGCTACGCAGGTTGCGTATGTCATGTTAGACAAAGGGCTGTTTGACGACGAATACGAAGTTCGCTTCAATGATGGTCGCACCATCGAGTTCAACAAGGCGGGCGAGTTGCTGAAAGTGGATTGCAAACTGACGGCAGTGCCCTCTGCGCTTATTCCGGAATCCGTTCAAGCCTACGTCAAAGCTCACTTCCCGAACGCTTTCATTACCGAGTGGGGCAAAGATGACCGCGGCTACCAAGCAGAACTCAATAACGGTCTCGATCTCAAGTTCAACCGCAAATACGAGTTCGTCCGCATTGACGACTAAAACTCGGCGTGGCAATCGGCACTGTCGGCACCGAGTATATCTCCCTTGCCCAGAACTCCGAGCGTGTTGCCGACCACCTCATCAACGTCGCCAAAACCATCCGCCAGTTGCAATGACCCTTCAGGAATACATTGAGCAGACTATTCTGCCGCAGTATGATGCTTTTGACGGCGGGCACAAACGAGACCATGCCGAGGCAGTCATCGCCGAGAGCCTCCGGTTAGCACGGGCGCATAACGCCGACGAACAGATGGCGTATGTCATTGCCGCGTATCATGACCTGGGTTTGCAATTCGACCGGGAGAAACATCATATCTATTCCGGCGAGATTCTTATGGCGGACACGACACTCCGGCAATGGTTCACCGAGGAACAGTTGCTCGTCATGCGCGATGCCGTGGAGGACCACCGCGCCAGCGGCAAGAACCCACCGCGAACTATCTACGGCGCGATTGTAGCCGAAGCGGACCGACAGATCATTCCCGAGACGGTCATTGCACGCACCATGGCGTATTCCGCCAAACTCTACCCCAACGGCGACTTCGAGACGCTCTACGCCCGTTCCCGTAAACACATATTGGAGAAATACGCCGAAGGCGGTTACATGCGCCTCTGGCTGAACTCCGAGCGCAATGTCCGTTCCCTCGAATCCCTCCGCACCATCATCCGCAACGAACCCCTCCTCCGCTCCCTCTGCGAAGAATGGTATGCTTCATTTATTCACAACTTTTGACGAGACTCCTTGAACCCGTAAGTACTACATACGTACCCTATGTAGGGTAGTATGTGTACGTACTTAGGGTCTCAGGTGTGGAGTCTGTCAATCGGACACAAAATGCACTTTTCTGACTTTTTCAGTCACCAATCCTTGCGTATGTCAAAAAAAAGCAGTAACTTTGCAGCACTTTTTAATCGAGTGCTGCCAAGCACGAGAAAAATGGCTACATCAGCCGAAAGTTGCAAAGATTTAAAATAACACCAATAACTATGACTAAAAAAAGAAGACAAGAGAATCTTGAATATCTGCTCTCGATTGAGCAGGAGATGATAAGCCAGGGCAAGCGGCTGTCGCCGGCTTTCTATGCTGCAAAAAGATATGCTGAGACAGCGTTGCATCAGGCTTTATGAGATATCTCATTGATACAAATATCTTCTTTGGAACTGATAAAGAACTAATACAACAACATATAACGAAAACAACTACAACTGCCTATGAAGCATAACAACTAAAAGGCAAAATACATAAATAATAAAAGCATTCAGCTAAGAGCTTGGGTTTTCGAAAACTGGACACTTTCGAACCTATAAGACCAAGAACAAGGCTTTGAGTGCTCATGCGTAAGCGTGAGCCTTGTTCAGTAGATATTTGGTCTTATAAGGTAGTCCAGAAATCCTCGAAAACCCAGATTGAAGCTAACAAGCCTCACGTTTTTCGTATATATACTACAAATATAAACGGAGTAAGCCGAAAATCCGCTAAAGAGTAGGCGAAAGTATATAACATACATTATGAGTACATTATTTTTAGTTATTTCTACCATTTGTTTTATCGCGGCATGGGGCATTCACGTTATTGCAAAATCATTAGCTAATAGTGACGTGTCATTTTATTGTCCCTACATGTCTGTTCCATTAATGTGTGCTGTTCCTTGGATAAGCGGTTTTGTTCTAGCAGTAATCCCAGAGGCCGTATTTATAGACCTGTCTTGGTATTGGGTCCTTTTGATAAATATACCTATTACTCTTTTATTGGGCTTTTTGTGTGCAAACATTATTCTGCGGCGGTTTGCAACAGGAAAGGGCGCTGGATGGGATATTATAGTTTCTATTGTTATGGGCTTGATTACACTAGCAATCGGTTTGTTACTAAACTAAAATATTATCAATACTTCGTTATTTTTTAACTAAATTTTTATAATTATGTTACATTATATTACAAATTTCAACAGCTCGTAGAAGTTCACCTACCAGCTCAAAAA
>JAGKVE010000050.1 GCA_021152555.1 Bacteroidia bacterium
TTTTTGAGCTGGTAGGTGAACTTCTACGAGCTGTTGAAATTTGTAATATAATGTAACATAATTATAAAAATTTAGTTAAAAAATAACGAAGTATTGATAGAAGAGAGGTGGAACGATGAAAAGGCGAATATGCCTTATCTCGTGTTTGACCTCGAGAGTGACGGCACAGAAGTCACAGAGTTCGCCTTTAATACCGAGGATAATTTCCGTTCCTATAGCGGAGAGAAGCAATTACGAGTTTTAGGTCGTCGCATTGCCGATGTCCCTATCGTTGTAGGGCATAACATTCGCGTGTGGGATCTGCCTATTTTGGAAAAGAAAGGCTTTGAGACAGATGCGTTTATATGGGACACTCTCGAGATGGAGATTCTATTAAATCCCTGTCGCTACGCGTACTCTTTGCACACCGAACATAATGCATTGGCTGATACAGAACTGACCAATAAACTATTCTGGAATCAGTTATATCGCTTGTCGAAGGACAAACAATTATGCGAGGAGTTGAAGGATTTCTTACCGAAAGAGACCGAAGCCATCATCCAAGCCTTACAAAAGCCGGAATATGAAGTTCTATTTGAAGAAGAGGCTGCTAACGATGTGCAGTTTTTCCAAGAGCTAATCAGCCCGGAAGATACTCTCATCGAAGCATTGCAAGGTATCAATTCACTCCCGGAAGCAGAACAGACATTACTGATAGCGCCCAAAGATTTATGGCCGCGTATCGCACAATACATTTCTCTTGCGTTCCCAAAGCATGATGATTCTATCAAGTGGCAAGCGATTGATCCGCAGTTGGTAGAAAGCAATACCGATTTGACGACATTCCAGAAATGCGTATTGCGTCGATTCATTCAATGCTCTGAGACTCCGATTATAGCGAACATTCCGCAATATGTTCGTTCTCAAAAGAAAGAGAAGAAGGAGGAACTAATCCAAGGTTTGGCACAAATAGATTTATCGATTCTTGCGGATTGCGCACAAGAGCCGCAAAGCCATATTGACTGTATTGATATAGATGCCTTTGGTGAAGAACATATCCAACAACAGGATTATCAACACATCTACATCATCGGTTCCGAGATGCAAGACCGTACGCACAAGTGTCAATTGGGCGAACCCTATAGTTTCTCCTCGCTTATAGGCCGCAGCAAACTGCCATTGATGATGGCTTCTGCGAACTATTGCCACGTACCAGATGCGGAAATAGTCAAGCTCGGATTAGAGCGCCCTTCACATACCGCCAATATATGGGCAGAACGCATGGCAGACGGGCGTATAGTATTGTATCATAATTACGAGTATCAGGTATATCGAAGAGAGTCCTTAAAGCATTTCGCTGTAACTCCAGAGGTCATCGATTGGCAGTTCGCGAACGAACAGATGGACAAAGAAAAAATCATCTTTGTCAGCACTGAGCACAAATCGGATTTCGACGCGTCCACCTACCGTATGACACCCAAGACGACGCAACGCACAAAGTACTGGGCATACCAATTTGCTCTGTTGCAACGCGTACATAACGATAATCAGGACACACCGATTATCTATATCGTCAACGATTTGGACGAACAGGATGCTCTTACTCGTTATGCCATCTCATTAGGTTTCTATATTCCTGAGGAAGGTACTGCTTTCCGCAAATTAGAGCACATCTATAACCATCCCAATGGGTTAATCATTGTGAGCAAAGACGAGTTCGTGAATACTATTGGTGAGTACAGAACGGACAAGTCTTATTGCTACATTTGGGATAATATGGATGTGGATCGCTACAAGTTAATGTGGCGCACATTACCTTTCAAAGACGATATTGAAGATGTCGAAGCGGCAGAACCGGATGAGCGGAGCTTAGGTTCTACAGCAAAGCAATGTATATTAGCAGAATGGCCGATATTTGAGCATTACTATTCGCTGATGTCCGCTAATAGCAGAGACTCCAAATTCTATATTTTAGAACCCTCATTAGACGAATATAATGACATCGCCGATTTGTGCCAATGTGCAAGCATGACCGTTCAGCCTTGGGAAGGAGAAGATGCCTATAAACAGACCATTGAAGAGGCGACGGAATTCTTTGATGACGGACAAGCCAGCGAGTTTGATATCCACATTGAGGAAGCGATGGAAATTATCAAAAATGCTTTCTTGGACGAAGGAAAAGATTGGTATCCTTATCAAAGAGAAATCCTTCCGCATATCTTGGAACGCAAAGAAGACTGCATTGTTTCCATACCAACCGGTGGTGGCAAGTCCGTTCTTTTCCAAGGACCGGCTATCTATCGCTCTTCTTATACTCGCAAGTTGAGTTTGGTTATTACTCCGCTTAAGGCACTGATGCAAGATCAAGTTGAAGAATTACAAGACAAGAGAGGATTCTTCAATAATGTTGATTATTTAAGTGGCGACAGATTGTACGCGGAAGTACAACAGATCTATCGTCGTATTGCGAGTGGTGAAATCGCATTGCTATATGTTACTCCAGAACGGTTCCGTGTACGTTCATTCATTGATGTATTAGAGCAGCGACTCAAAATGGACAACGGCTTGGAATACGTTATCTTTGATGAGGCTCACTGTATATCTCAATGGGGACAGGATTTCCGACCGGACTATAGAAATGCGCTAACTACATGTATGGAGTTGAAGCAACAATATCCATTCACACTTGCTTTCTTCTCCGCGACCATCACATCCCAAGTTCGTGATGATATCAGCAAATTTGTGCCGGATATACATCGATACGGACAAGCACCGGAGGACTATAATCCGATTCGTAGTCATATCGGCATTGAATTCAAACCTTGCGTACAAGAGGATGCTTCTCGCGTACAATCGATTGTAGATTTCATTCAAGAGAAACAAATCGACTTCAATAAAAGCCGTATGATTGTATTCTGCCGAACGCATAAACAATGCGAAGAAACGGCCGATTCCATTGAAGAGATTTGCGCCAATTCCTCCATTCCGCTGCTATCCGGCTGTAGCGGTCACGTAGGTTATTTCCATGCCGGATTGGATTCGGAACAACGCAACGACATCTATACTCAATTCAAAAACGGAGGCAAGGACGGATTTTATATCTTATGCTCCACGAAGGCGTTCGGAATGGGTATGGATATACCAAATATTCACTACGTTGTCCACTACAGTCCTCCTTCCGTAATGGAAGATTTCCTTCAGGAAGTAGGACGTGCCGGTCGTGATCAGAAGATGTATGAAGATGCTTTTGCTGAAGGGCATCAAATACCGGCTGTATGTATGGTATCAGCAGAAGACTTTGCCAAACTGAAAGACTTGCTGATGCTCAGTTTGTTGAGTTGGTCTGATTTGAAGAGCGCTCGTAAAGCTGCTATTGATTTCATCAAGCGTTTCCAATCTATTGAGAAGACCAAATCGAAACCCATCATTCTGCCCTATTCCTTCTGGCAAAAAGAAGATGCGGTGGACGTATCCGATACCACTGCTGCAAAATTAGCACTCCACTGGTTGGAGCATATCGGATATTTCCAGTTAAAATATATCGGGCAAGCCTATCTTGATGTGACCCGATATAGCGATGGAGAAGTTGAACCAATGAAACCATGGGGGCACACTCCAAAAGTCAATCCAGCGACAGAGAAAGTATGGCAATACATTAAGAAGCACGTACCAGAACTGGAGACTCCTTCATTAGTGTCCATTCTTCAAATGAAGAACGCGCTAAGGATGTCCACCCCGAAGATTTTTGATGCTCTGATAGAATGCCAGAAGCGTCATCTTCTCAGTCTGAATGACACTATGCGATGCTCGGTTCGTCCTCGCCGATTCCTTGAGACAAACTATATGATCGAAAA
Organism: Bacteroidia bacterium; assembly: GCA_021152555.1. GTDB lineage: Bacteria > Bacteroidota > Bacteroidia > Bacteroidales > Paludibacteraceae > Colicola. Next base: position 3,834 of record JAGKVE010000050.1, read on the forward strand.
GAATAAGAATATCTTTGCGCTTCATATAGTGATGAATGGCGTTCGTGAACTATTGGCGGGATGCAGAATGAATGAAGAACGTATCATCGAACCGGAAGAACGCAAAAACATCTGCGAGCATCTGCTGGATGACGTGCATTATGATCTTGTCGTTGAGAGAAAGACAAAGAAAGATAAGACCGTAGAAGAAATTCAATATATGCCTTGGAAAAATAATTCGTCCGCACCAAAAGGCGCAGTCACCAAGGCAGAAACATTTGCTAAAAACATTAAGACCAGAGCCGGATATCGTATCTTCTCTATCTTGGATTTCATACCTGCCGTTAAACATCAGACCATCAAGAAAGAAGAAGGCATCTGCGATTTGATAACCGTTCAAAAGGACTGGCGTTCGTATGTAGATACATTTGAGAACGATTGTTTGGAATGGCTGAAATATGTAGCAAACCATAGCGAAAATTCTTTTGAATGGTCTGAGGCTTTGCTGGATAACAATTTGGATGCTTCTCATGGCAAAGGTTTTGCCTATTTTGACAAAATACTTACCACCCTGAAAATCTTATCTTATACCGATAACTCTCCTATCATCCAAACCGGTGTTGAAGTATATACAACTCCTAAGACGATGGAGAAATGGGATACCGGAGAAGCAGCCAATAGTCCCATCAAGGAAATACGCGAAGATTTCGATGAGCAACAGCGATTGAAGAATATCCGTCTTGCGGCCATGAATATATTCTCCGTGCTTGAGCATGAGAAGCAAGCGGAATATATTCACCGTTATTTCCTTTGCCGTAACTACAGCGAATTCATGGAACTTATCGGTGACTATGTTCCCGAAGATTCCAATATCATCTCCCAGTTGAAAGAGGAAGTGCTGCGCAAGGAGGAGGCAAAACTGGAAAATAACGAGGAACAGAAAGCCATTTACCGTGCCGACAAGACAGAAAATGTTAATGTGCTTGCAGGTCCGGGTTCCGGCAAAACATACGTGCTTACTCTGAGGTGTGCTAAGTTGATTTATCGCGAAGCAGTGAACCCAAGACAAATCTTGGTGTTGGCATACAACCGCGCTGTAGTTGCGGAACTGCGCAACCGATTGGACAGTTTGTTCGTTAAATTAGGTATGAGTCGTGTGGCTCATCAATTGCACGTCCATACATTCCATGCATTAGCTAAGATTGTGATGGGCTACAAATTAGACAATATACCTCCTGAGGAATGGGAAAGAATGTTCTTTGAGCACTTACAGAAACCACGCAACGGCTTCAAGACAATGTTCCCTGGAATACGCTATATCATGGTGGATGAGTTCCAAGACATCACTCAAAACCGTCTTAACATACTCTTCCGCCTATTGGACTTATACCCAGCTGCCAGACTGTTTACTATTGGTGATATCAACCAGAGTATATATGGTTTTGACCGTGTGGAGAAACCATTCTACGGAACACCGCAACAATATGCGAAGAGTCTTTCGCCGCAGCCCTATTACGATGCATTGGATGAACGACTACATCCGCAGCAGATGACCATGTTCACCAACTATCGTTCCTATCAGAAGATATTGGATGCCGCGAAAGAGTTCTTACCGGCAGATCAAAACATGCCAATATCCGATAGTTCGCTGATGGAGCATGAGCCACAAACTCCGTACGTAGAAATCACTGATTGCACTCAAAAGGGTGCGACCAAATGGTCGGATGATATACTCTCACTTATTCAGTGGGCGCGAGAGGAGAACCGTACAGGCATAGCACATCGGCATATCTCCACCATAGCCGTCTTCTTCCGAAAGAATAACGAAGTTTATCGCGGTTACGCACAAATTAAAAAGCGTATTGATTCGGACATCCGTATCCGTATTCAAGGAGCAAACAATAGTGAACTATGGCGTGAGCGAGAGATATTTCATGTTTTGAAGCATTTGCGAGACCAAGCCAAACAACCCATCATCATTAGCGATGATACCACACAAAATGAACTAAGAAAATATATCACCGGTTTGATGCAACAGCATCCGAAGTGGGATCAAGAGTATTTGGACATATGCTATACTCTCATCTTGAACTATCTGGATTCCATTCGTTCGGACGAGAACTCCCACACCTATGCGGAGATGGCGGACGAAGTGCAGGACATAGCAGGTAGGGATGACAGTGGTCAAATATACAAGATTTATGACCAGTATAAAGAAGAACGGTTGATTAAGGATGAGAATATATCGCTCATCTTGACCACGATGCACAAAGTAAAGGGGCTGGAGTTTGATGCCGTAATGATTACACCATCCACAGCAAGTTTACCCTTAGTGGCACATCGTGAATTTGACGAAGGAGACTTCGCAGAAGCAGACGACAAGGCTGATATTGATGAGGAACGCCGTTTGCTGTTTGTGGCCTATACGCGTGCAAAGAAATATCTGCATGTCTATAAATGGAAACGCGAGAAAGCTATTGAGAAATACCGGCTCTTCCCCACATTTGAAGATGCAAGATTAGGAGTAACGGAGAAAGAGGCTAATCTTGGTAACTATTATCTATCCTATCCTGCGCTTAGTGATAACTTCCGGAACAATCAGTACATTTGGGATTCCGTTAAGAAGGACGATGAAGTAACACTAAAATCAGACCAGTATGGCAATCTGTATGTAGTCCACAATCAAAAATATATCGGGCGTTTATCATCCAGAAGTTCCATCCAGCAATGGGGCAAGGAAAATGGCGCGTCACAACTCAAAGGATTCTTTATCAGCGATGTCTTTGTATGGACATATCAAGATTCCTTGGACTATGATACCAAGAACAATACTACATTTACAGACAGATGGTGTCCAGAAGCGAAACAGCAAGGATACGTAGTGCTTGTACAAATCGCCGGATTCGGCACAAAATAACGGTTTATGGAAGAGTTACAACAAACTTTGAAAGAAGATTATCAAAGAGCCAGGAACTCTTGGGAACGAAAAGATTATGTAGAATTTCTACGTAATCTAAGACCCGCAGTAGAGAACTTATGCCGTATAATCATCATGGATCTCAAAGGTCCTATCCTTTACGATGAGATAACACATGGAGAATATCCCATCGAGGGAATCTATATCAATCGAGGGCAAGAGGTTCGCAATAAAATGTTGGCGAAAATTATTCCCAATCTTGTCAAAGAAGAGAAAAATCTTGATGGGGATAAATTTCTCCGCCTAAGACGTATTTGTAGTAGATTAGAGGACGCATTTGATATTCTTAGCGAGACCGGTAGTCATGCAGGACCGACGCAGTTAAATAAAGAACTACGTGCATACGACAATATGCAATTACTCCCCACATGCGTTGAGACTTTGGGTATATGTAATATCCTATCGAAAAATGTCCTTGTGTGGCTTCAGTCAACAATAACTCCTTTGAAAATAAATCAAGCCGAAGATGCAGAATTGAAACGCAAATATCAAGAAGAACTTGAACGTCTGAAAAAGGATTTAGAAGAGGCAACGCAAAAGTATGCTCGATTGAGTATTGAGGCACAACAGCAAATCAATAGCAAGAACGAGATTATCAACACTCAAACAGCTGCTCGCAATGCAGCAGAAGAGCAAGCACTGAAAGCCCAACGCGAGGCGTTTGAGGCTATGAAGCGCGAAGAGGAAGGGAAGACTGCTTATTCCGAGGAGAAAAAACAATTATTAGAGAAGATTGAGGACCTCCAGCGTCAATTAGACGCTTTATCTACGCCCGTTCAGTTGGAAGTTGAACCTGTCGTAGAGACTAAAGCATGGGATGTAGATGACGACCAGATGGATGGCGATCAACAAGACTTGATTGAAGAAAATTTAACAGAGTCCATGTTAGTTGCCGGTTGTGCCGGAAGCGGAAAGTCCATCATCGCGTTAAAGAAAGCAAGACAAGTACTTGAAGCCGGATATAGTGTTTATCTAATAGCTTACACAAAGTCGTTACGCAGTTTCATGGATGAAGGGCGTAAAGATAAACTACTCCGACCCCATTGCTGCTACTATCATCAGTGGAAATATGACCGAAAAATGCCATCTGCTGATTATATCATCGTAGATGAGATACAAGACTTCACCAAAGAGGAGATATTAGAATTCATGCACGCTGCACGAAAATGTTTCTTCTTCTTTGGCGACACAGCACAGTCCATCTTCCATTTCGAAGACCGCCCCACATTACCTGTTCAAAGAGAAAAAGGCTATCTGGGAGAGACTATCGAAGACATAACCGGTTTGACCGCATGGCAATTGTATAACAACTACCGTTTGCCCAAAGGTGTCGCTAAAATTACCCAACAATATGTTGGCGTAAAAGTTCCACCGTATAAAGATCGAGTTTATAAGAGCCAAGAGGAAACTATTCCTCATTTCCTCGGTTATCCGAATGAGGGAGCACAATTAGAAGCGATTAAGCGTCTTATTACATCTGATCGGTTCCATAACATTGGCATTTTCCTTCCGACAAATGAAATGGTGTTCGAATTATATAACGAACTCACAAAAGACGGCTATTACGTTGAGTGCAAGTACTCATTCGGCACGGAGAGTTTCATTACGCTGGATTTCAAGACCAACCATCCGAAGATTATGACTTATCATAGCGCAAAAGGATTGCAGTTTGAAACGGTTATTCTCCCCTACTGCCAACCTATACCAATGGAAGATGAAGCTGCACGCAAAGCGCTATATGTCGCTATGACGAGAACGTATAAGGAACTCTACATGATGTATATCGGGGATATGCCATCTCCATTAAATAAGGTTGACAAGGCCTTGTATTCTACAACGGAATAGCAATCTTAATAAGCAGAAAAGCAAACCTATATGGCTAAACAGAAACAAGACAAGAAAGTTGCAATTAATCAGTTTGCAATTTATGACGTTGACATTTTTGCGGCAGAACAAAAGATAGTAGAGCCTGCGATAAGCCAAGAAATGGCATTGAAAAAAGCAAATGAATTATTCGGTTCTTTCTTTGAAGGCAGAAAACTCAGCCTGGCGAAATATGATCGTAATAATACCATTATTATTGATTACCCTAATGACATTCTATCTACGCATGATGGCGTTTATCTGCTGCGTATCAATAACATTAAGCATAAGAAACTTGTTAAACCGGCTGAAACTACCACAAATGGCATTCAAGACTATGAGGAGATAACCGAGGATTCTAACCCCTACTGCTATGTAGTAGTAGATAACCGCGGTAACGTTCCCCAAATGGCCATTCAGAAAAATTCTGCCTTTGGCGATCCGAATGCTGTACGCAAATTATTGCAAGAGAATTTTAACCGCCAATTCGTGCGCGATAACATAGAGTTAGAACTGACCATCTCTGCCAAAATGCGCACTTCTAAAATATGGGAGTTCTGCTATGCGCAATGCGATAAGAATGGTGACGCTATCACACGTTTGTCATTTGTTTTTCCGAACCAAAAGAAAGTAGCTGCTGGTAGTCGCATCCAAAATCCAAAAGGTTATATCAAACAACTAGCTAAATTAGCAAAACTGACCAATGCAGTCAAAACCTGTATCACGATGGATTATGAAAATGCGGATAGAGAAGCTATTGAAAAGAATGCGGATGACCTTGCACATATCATCCGTGTCTGCAAAAACTCCTCATACCACTTGCACGTATATTTCCGTGATTATGGTCTCTATCGGTGCGATGACTTGGTACGTGCCATGTTCCCGATGGAAGAGAAACTGCTTAACGCATTCCGTCTCAATTGGTCGGAATTGGAATTCAACGAGGGCGAAAGGTATGGCCTCATCTATTGGTGTGATTTTGTAAACGAACAATCTAAGATATACGTAGATGGTAAACGCGTTCCATTCAAAACACCTCACAGAAATTCGTAAAGCGTACTCTACGCATATTCTTTATCAAGCGATATACGACGCCTGTTGCTCTTGCTGCGAGATAACCGAAAAATATCAACTGCGCCAAGAGCAGATTTTCGCTGAAGTCATTTACCTCATTGATCAACTCAAAGCCAATCAGCAGGACATCCAATGGGATAAACTATATCGTAATACTCGCCAAGACTATAAGATACAGAATGCATCCGTTCCCGCCAAAGAACTAGACTGCATCACTTCCACTATCATCGGCACCTTAGCCTCTATTCTGGCGACATCGCACATTGAGTTCTATCAAGACCTTGCCAAATCATTATTCCGACAAATCTTTCTACCGGAGAATAATGTTCGCGATCAACAGATGGTGGAGATGATGGATGGCTTAGAAAAATACGATGCACAATTAGCAGAATGGCTTGCGAATTACATGACTTCAGATGAGTTTATTTTTGATGATATTCTGCAATCTTTCTCTACCATACAATGTTATGAGTCTCAACCACAGAAAAATCCAAAGAAAGAGACACAGCTAACCAAGAACTATATGACGTTCTGTATGGCTGATATCAATGTGGGGCATATTAACCTATTGCGCCAAAAACTTATTGAATACGAATGGATTCCAAAAGACACACAACCCGATGCATTTAGTAATCTGTTTAGCGGTACGCCAAACAACACAAAGATTGTCTGGACTGGAAAAGTCGGTAAGGGAACACTTGCATATCTATTCAAAAAGATGGAGGAACAACAGAAAATAACCGTTCCGCAATCATACAATATTAATCCTATTTTAGAGGCACACTTTGTGGATAAAAACGGCAAATATCTGACTGGATTACACAAAGGGAAAGACGCACTGAGGCACTTGCCGAACATCCAAAAATGCCTTGATGTGCTCTATTTAGACGTCGATTTTGACTAAAATCTTCGGCAGTTTCTTCGGCAGCCGAAAGAAAAAAATCATTTTTTTTGCATATTATGCGGGAGACCATGATTATACAGGGTTTCCCGCTTTTCTTTTTATGCCTATTCTGGCGCAATTCCTCCGTTTTTATGGCGTAAGTGCCGAAATTAGTGCCGAAAAAACAGCACCTTTTCGGCGTAGGGTGTAGGTTGCATACTGGCAATCAAGGTCGATTGCAGTTATCCGCAGCCTCGAACACCTATATGTTACCAAATCAATTACGATTAGTGGACGGCACTATTGTACGAAAGTGCCCCACCGAAAAGCCCCTCTATTGTAGTCGAGCGGGCAAGTTCTATTCCATTCACAATGCCATTCTCACAGATGACGGATGGATTCTACGAGAAGTTAAACCGAATCTTAATCAAACACGATTGAGCACGTGGGTGTCGTCGCGAGGCATCTCGGGTAGCCAATACCCGACCATTCGACAATCGCACGGACAACCCTGTCACAAGTTGGTTGCTCTCGCTTGGCTTGGTCCTCGTCCTGAAGGCATGGAGATTGACCATCTAAACGGGAACAAACTCGATTGGTCGGTTGACAACCTTGAGTATGTCACTCCTGCGGAAAACCGCAAACGTGCGGGATTGCTACGGGTGCTCAGAAACATCGGACGCGATCCTAAGAAGATGAGCAGAGAAGAATTGCTCGCTATTTTCAACAAGTATTATTTTGCAAACCCTAAAAACATTGACTAATCATGAAAGCTATAGAATTACGCGCAGCATTGATCGCTGCAAATGACATCAACCTGAATGGTGCGGATGCACTGGTAGAAACCTCAGTTCTTAAACAACTTATTGAATCGTGCAAGGCGCGGGTGGATGAGTTGGAAACGGACGCAAAGAGCTTGGCAGATGGCAAGTTAGAAGAACTCGGCGAGACCAGCGGTAAGTTCGAGCACAAAGGACATCACTACACGTTGGATGTAACGCCTGTTTTTGACATCGTTGGCAAGCCGCAGAAGTACACGATGCCGGAAGGTGTTGAGTACCGCAAGAAAGCGGCTGAACAGGCTGAACACAAGAAGGAATCGGCTAAACTGACGCGCAAGATGAAGGAGATCATGGATAACTTCCCTGAAGATCACCCGAACATCGCGCCGGATGAGGTGAAGAAAACGCTCAAGTGCCTGGACTAAAAAGAAAGGGCATAAGAAAAAGTAACCAAAAAGAATTATAAAGAAAACCCTTCCCCCCTATACCACCACGTATGGTGTAGGGAGGGGAGAGGATTTAAGGAGAAAAATTTATGAAAACGTCTTTTGAAATAATCTGGGAGTTTTTGGCTCCGGCGGAACAATTCCTGAACAGGCGGGAGGCGTGTGAGAGGTTGTGGAAAGGGTTGCCCTTGAAGAAACAACGGCAGATTTATGCGACGTTCGTCTGGCAAAGGGAACAGCGGATTGAAATAGAAGAAAATCCTTATTTCGCCATCTCCCATTGCAATCCGAGGCCGTTCAATTACAACGGGTCGAACGTGGGTTTGCCGAACGACACAAAGCTGTTTATAGCCAAGTACGGCGAACATTACGGGGTTTATAGCAAACTCGATACGGAAGCTTTTGAAATGGAAGACAAAAAGGCTTTTAATTGAATGAGAAAAGTAAGTAAATCGGAATTGGCAAAGGCAGCGGGGGTGAGCGAAAGGACGTTGAGACGATGGCTGAATACTCCGTATATGCGGAAGAAATTGAGGCGATTCAAGTTGAAGCACCGACTACACATCCTGCCAGCCGAAGCCGTAAAAATCATTTGTGAGCACTATGTTATTGACATAGCTTGATCTAAAACTGCGTGTGACTCGCAGCACAGCCGCTCGATTACGCCTACGTTTTGATCTACGCTTTCCCCACTGCAACTCTGCGAGTTACAACGGGGACCCTAAAAAAAGAAAGGACTAAAGAAATGTTACTAAAACTTATAAAAACCCGTGAGTTTATTTCGGGTAGCCACTGCGAAGTGTGGGAGATAAACCATGAGACAGGGAACCGTTTGTTAGGCGAAGTGTTTGTGCTGAATGAGCACCTGCCGCTGGAACTGATCTATCGCGTGACAGTGAGCGTACGAGGGATTTTTATTCAGGGACGGCATTGCGGTTGGCAATGGGAAAGCGCGAGGTTAGAGGTCGCCGTGACCGAGTATCTGAAAGTGGTACAAGAATGCCGCGAAGAGATACGGATAGAGGTTTGCGAGCCAACACCGGATTTGCCCGGCTATCCGGAAGTGGACTATCATCCCGGCGATTTCGGAGAAGAATTTACTCCGATCATTGTACCGCTGAATGAGGATTTTGACGAATAATTTTGCAAAATTTTACTACGTAAACGGCCATAAACGGACACCACCGTCTGTGGCTGTTTATATTGCGGAATAGGAGGCTAACCTCAGCGCAAGGTCAGCGTAACCGGTGCTGTCGGCAATTGGATCGCAAGGGTCTATACCGCTCCGCTAAATAGACAGGCGACCAATGCCTCGGCACTCCCCAAAAATTAAAAATGTTTTGGGGACCCCAAATTACGATGAGTTACAACGAAGTTGGAATGAAGTTGAAATGATATAAAACCGGATATAATCCGGAGTAATTAACATACATTTATTAACCGCGCTTAGTCTAAGGCTCAATACGATTCGCGACCCCGTCGCTCATATGAATTTTCGCCTTGACCTACGCTTCCCCCATCGCAAACACTGCGTTCGGTTTACGCTGGGGACCCCATAAAAAGAACGCAAGCTAACCTTTTTATTAACATTCTAAACTTTAACTATTATGGCAAAGTATGAACCGATTGAGATGGTGAAGTCTTACAGCGGTAAGATTTGCGAACACAGCGATGTGTATTTCGCAAAGAAGGGTAAGACCCTGTACACCGGCAAAATCTGTAACCCGCGTACCAAAGCGTTCAGCGCTGAGGAGTTGGCTCGTCAGGAGAAATTCCGTCAAGCCCGTGCAGCTGTGAAGGCTCTCACCATGGAGCAGAAAACCGCTTATGCGGAGGCGTTTGCGAACCAAAAGAAGTATTCTTCGCTGCAAGGGTACATGTTCGCGAAAGAGTATGAGAAATTGGGTGCGTAAGCGCCCATTCTCGGCTTGAAACAAACTGATTGTTAAACCATTAAACCTAAACTGAAACTATGGCAAAAGTAGCATGGCAAGCCGGTATTGACTATGTATCCGGCGCATTGTGCAAGTGCGGAAAGAAAGCCCCGCACAAACATGGTCGAATGTTGCTTGCGACCCACCGCAGGGCTGCGACTACGAGCGATTCGTGCAACCGCATTTACTTGCGCGACGAGTCGAACTTTACGAAGTCGAGCAGCACGAATGCTGTTTGGGCTCGTTCGCGATTCCAAGCAATCGCAGAGATGGTGGATAACCGTCGCA
>JAGKVE010000097.1 GCA_021152555.1 Bacteroidia bacterium
AAGTAACGAGTATGAGTTATATGTTCAGTTATTGCCGCTCACTGACCACGCTGGATGTGAGCGGTTGGGATACATCGAAAGTAACGAATATGGATGGTATGTTCTGGACATGCTCCTCGCTGACCACGCTGGATGTGAGCGGTTGGGACACATCGAAAGTAACGAATATGTATGGTATGTTCTGGACATGCTCCTCGCTGACCACGCTGGATTTGTCGAATTTCGATACCTCGCAAGTAACGAATATGGGTAGAATATTCGGAAATTGCACCTCGCTTACCACGCTGGATGTGAGCGGTTGGGATACATCGAAAGTAACGAATATGGATGAGATATTCACTTATTGCAACTCACTGACAACGCTGGATGTGAGCGGTTGGGACACATCGAAAGTAACGACTATGTATAGAATGTTCTTGTATTGCGCCTCGCTGACATCAATTATAGGCGAAAAATCATTAGCAGATGTAGAAAATGGAATAGTTGCGCTGAAAGGTACAAAAGTCAATTTGTTGATTAGTAATTCATCAAAATTAAGATATTCGTCGATGTTGGCACTAACAAAAGGATTGGCTGACTTAACCGGACAAAAAGCACAAACTATATCATTTAGTAGAAATGCGTGGAATAATATGTTCAACGATGATGATACAAAGCCCACAGCCGATGTAATAGCAGAGCGGAAAGCAACACTAAGTGCAATAGCAGCAAGTAAAAATTGGAATTTATCATATTAGCGATATTATGGAAACAATAGACGTAAGAATACTTAAGGCTGGAGATGGAAAATATCTCACGAACGGCGAAATTATTTGCGAGGTTATACAACTTGCTCCAAGTTCAAATGAACTGGATTGGTGGGAAATAGATGAGGAAGAAAAAGAGCGAATCGAAAAAGAGCAAGAAGAAAAAGAGCAACAAATAGATGAGCAGATTGATTAAACACATTGCCAACAACGCATTGCCATACACAATTATTGCGAGCATTGTATTGTTGCTTGCTTTTGTGCAATGCAGTTGCCAGACGCAGCACATAGCAGGAGAGACGGCAATCAGGGACAGCGTGCGTGTGGTGCAACGGCTTGACAGTATATATATCTACGAGCGTGACAGCGTTTATATCCGTGAGAAAGGTGACACGGTGTGGCTGGAGCGTTGGAGTATCAGATACAGGGATGTCATCAAAGAGGTGCACGACACGTGCTATATAGACAGAGTGATAGAAACCACGATAGAGATGCCGTATGTCACCAAAGCACAACGAAACATGATTGCAGGCTTTTGGACGTTGCTCGCCATTCTGATTATAGCCGTTGCGCTGTTGGCATGGAAGAACTGGAAGCGCATTGTTGCGTGGGTGATCAAATTGTTATGCATATAGTTTTTGTCAGTTCCGGCAAAATGATTACCTTTGCAGCCTCGTAGTATATTTGCTCAGTTGATTTTGGGCAATAATACGGTGAGGCTGTTTTTCTGCGATTTGTCACACTTTCTTTTGGCATTCGTATAAATGAGCCACTTTTGAACGAAGACGTGACAAAAAGCGAATCACGAAAAAATAACCTTAAAAGTTAAGAGGCAGGTATTGTCCGAAAGTGATTTGTGACAAATTTGTTGCTAATCTGTTACTTTCAAACAACGCAACATATCATAATCATCTTATATATAGCAATATAACTACTAAATATCACATTCTGTATCGGTAAATAACTCCCGAATCAATCTGCCTTAGTTGCCCGTTTGGACAAACAGAGCATGCCGAGGAAAGTGAAGAGAGCATTGAGGATAAGGCGTTCGTGGCTGAATACATAGCCGTTGAACCATTCTACGGAATTGACGTCCAGGATATAACATAGTATCGGAGAAAGAATGGCTACCACAGGTATCCAACGGTCATGCACCTGCAAACGCGTCAGGATACCGAAACAGAACATTCCCAACAACGGTCCGTAGGTATAAGACGCCACCGTATAAACCGTCTGTATAACCGAATCATCGTTCAATACATAGATAACATAAATACAAACCGTCATCAGGAGTGCCATACCGATATGCACCCATTTGCGTATGGAAGTGAGGCGTTGGTCGGTGTTCTGCTTCTTATCCGCCTGCAGGATATCAACAGTGAACGAAGTGGTCAATGCAGTGAGCGCACTACCTGCCGCAGAATATGCCGAAGCGATGAAGCCAACAACGAAAATAATACCTACAATCACAGGGAAGAAACTGCCTGTTGCCAAGAAAGGAAAGACATCATCACCCTTTTTGCCGGCAAGACTTATTCCGTTGATATCAGCATAGGAATAGAGCAAATAACCCAACACCAGGAAAAGGAAAATCACCACAATCTGCATGGTTGCCGCAATGATAATGTTCTTCTGACTGTCACGATAGTTCTTGCAAGAGATAGAGCGTTGCATCATATCCTGGTCAAGCCCCGTAGTTGCCACTACAAGGAAGATACCGGCAAGGAACTGCTTCCAGAAGAAACGGGAATCGTTGACATCATCGAAGAAGAATACACGCGTCATCTCAGAGTCGTGCCACCCTTCAAACGTAACACCACTGCGCATTACATAGACAATACAGAGTACGACGGAAAGAATCAGGCAAACGGTTTTCAGGAGATCAGTCCATATAAGCGACTTCACACCTCCCTTGAAAGTACAGAGATAGACAATAAGGACAGTGAAAACGGCATTCATCCAGAAAGGTAAGCCAAGCGGTCCGAAAACCAACAGTTGCAATACACTGCTGACTATGAAAAGACGGACGCTTGCCCCCAACATCTTGCTAATAAAGAAGAACCATGCTCCCGTCTGGTAACTGCTAATGCCGAAACGGCGATTGAGACGAACATACAGATATAGATAAGTTGCTCTTCCATTAACATTAATTAATAATGGGAATGATGAATTATATTTCATTTGTTGTACTTGTCCTTCAGCTGAGGCCATAGCACTATATTCTTCAGCTCCGGGAACAAAACGTCCGGAATCAGTATCTTCAATTCTGAATATCAGTTCTCCTCCGTGCTGTTTTGCAAAGAGGTAATTATACAATGCGGTACGTACTCCGCCAATATGTAAAGCTCCTGTCGGGCTTGGTGCAAAGCGCACTCTAACTTTTCTGTCAGTCATATCTTATGTTTTGCGACCCTGAATATTGGTGCCGGCTTCTTGTTTTTAGTTGTTATAAGCAGTTGTAATCATTGTTGACGACAACCACCAATGGTAGTAAATATTTGCAAAATTACAACTTTTTTTGCAAAGTGATATAATTT
>JAGKVE010000051.1 GCA_021152555.1 Bacteroidia bacterium
GCCGGCAAGCAAGCTTTCCGTCATCTAAATGTCATTCATGCTCATAGCAGGATTACACCTTGCTATCACTACCCTAACCTTCCTGCTGCTTCTAAAAAAACGGTCGAAAACAACAAAGTAGAGGCAAACGTTGAGGGATTGATCAGATGGTTTTCTAAAAGGACATAGTCCGCGTTTTCGGTTATAACAAAAATAAAAAAGGACACTCGCACCCGGGGTATCCGAATGCGAGTGCAAAGGTACTGCAAATTATGTTAACTAAATCTGCATAATGCAGAAAGGCTAATTCAGGCGCAGCGACAGCCATGTTTTTTGCCATATCTTGCGCCATCGGCTGAATGTTCCGCTATCTACATTCATCATCCTAAGGGCTTGATAACTAAACCATCGGAGTTCTTTTTCCCGGTAATAATCATAGAGAATCTCTGTCATCAAGTAAACAAGACGGGTCCTATCAATGGTGTCATTGTCAGAGTCGTCCCGATGGTTACAATTCGGTTCATGACTGCGGACGTACTCATTCCATGCCCGCAGAACGGCCATTTCAGCCGGAGATAAATTTGTCATAATACGTTAACTTTTTGTTGGTTTTGCGGCAATATTGCCAATTACCCACAAAGTTAACATTATTTTACGACATACATAAAAAAAAGCCGCCCCGAAGGACGGCTATGTATTGCTCACCTATTAACACAACTATCTACCACCGATCTATTATCCGCGCAGCAAAACGCTTTTGTTCAGCCGCAGATATTGCGCATCGGTTGGCGACAATACGCCATTGAGAAACAGCTGCCAGTACCTCATCGATAATCCTGCGTGCTGCCACCTCAGAGATCATATAGTCGCCTGCAGCGTCCAAGAGAATATCTAATGATGACTGATTGCTTTCCCGTGAGATTAATAAACTTTGCACCATTATATTGGACGGATTAATATCATACGCAGGGGCCCATTCCCATCCTTTTTCTGACAGCAGGAAGCCATGATTGCGGAAATGATCATCATGATTTCCTATAGCTATAGAGAAAGCCACACGCCGAAACAACTGTTCCAACGCTTCTTGCGGATTGACAAATCCAGTATCAGAGAGGACTGCATCTACAATATCTAAATATCCGTTACCAGAAGCGGCATCAGCACCATCATGCAATCCGGTAAGCGTCATTGCGGAAGCAAAATGGATACGATTATTCCCCTGTCTATCAAAACGCTTGGAAAGAAGCGTGTGAAAATGAGTGCCGTCAAGTGAAAGCAACTTAATCTGAGGGATATTAATCCCTGCCATAGACGCTAACTGAAGGGCCCAATATTCCCATAGTGCGACATCGTAATCATCATTAACGGAAGGGATTTTAGCAATCCATAGATTTCCATCCGTGTCTATAACATTGGCTTTCGGACGTGCTCCCCCTAACGATGATCCCTGCCGATAGAGATTTAGCAACCATTCTTCTCGCATAGTACCTCCGTTCATTTCGCGGCGTTCATATTCATGCGCCATATCCATGAACTTTCTTAAGTAAGTTATTGGCGGGACATGCATCTCGGCATATTCACCACCTGTAGCCGGTCCGTCAAAAGAAAACCTCAACGCCCCCATTCGTGTAGTATCATCAACCTGAATCAGATAATCCACATCTGTTAGATGTCTTGGTGCTCTACCTTGCTGTTGAGCCAATATATGTTCGCGCTTCTTAATAAGATTCCTTCCCCACCGGTCGGGCATAGCATCCTGCAATAAACAAAACAACGCCTTGCTTGTATATTGCGGTCCATCAGCATTAAGCAGGTCGCCACTTAGCGTGATATGCCGATATCGGCGCAACCAATCCGGAGTGAACTCCCAACGATAGGTCATTTTTCCAAGATTAACATCATATCCGAAAGTTCCCACTGCAAGCATAGGCGAGAGCAGTGATGTTTCTATGTTCACCTGAATAGTATTCATTTCTGCGAAGCACGTTTACGAGGTTTCAAATCAAGATCCTGAAGAGAACGTCCTACCTCATCCTCTTTGGCCAACCATAAAATATCTTCATCCAATCCGAGTGCAAAAAGAACACGGATATATATACCGATTGCAACAGTAGAAAGGCCTCTCTCTACGCGAATAACCGTCAATTCGCTACACATGGCACGCTCTGCAATCTGCGCGATGGTTAAATCACGGCGTAATCTTGCTAACCTTATTTGCTCTCCTACTATCTGGAGATTCTTCTCTGCCCTGCGGGGCAATTTATTTGCCATAGTTTTTTTTGACATACATAAAATATATTATAGTAAAATAAAATTAATAATATACTTTATTATATTATATTTTAAAAACGAGTGCAAAATTACAGAAAAAGATTCATATAAACAAGTTTTTTGCAGAAAATCCACAAAATACTTGTATGTTTAGGGCGTTTTGGCAAAAAAAATGTTATTTGCAGCATCGCTGCACTGTAACTTCGGAGTGGATACTTATCCCAAAATCTTGCGTTTGAGTTTAATCAATCGTGTGCGCCAGGCGGGACTGAGATGACGCAAGAGCCTACCCTTCCAAGTGCTCTGCGCCCAGCTGCTCTCGCCCATATGCTCGCAATACGTCTCTGCATTCCGCACATCCTCTCCCGTCGTCAGCACCGGGCAGAAATAATGCACCGGGAATATATGTAATGATGGAATGTTCGCGGTTTCTCCGCTTAATGATGGAATGGTGAAGTCCTTCTCGACTCCATCGGCTACAAACCCTTGCGCTTCCAGACGGTCGGAGAAATACGATGTGTTGGGCGTCAGGTCGAGCGAGCCGTCCGGTTTGATGAATGTTCTGTTCGCATATGTCTGCAGCATATCTCTTACCCATGCGCCATGCGGTTCGGAAGCAATAACACCTTGCATCACCGGCTGCCTTTTCGAGCCCTCGTATCCAGCGAAGGCGGGATACTTGTCCATCAGGTCATCCAACGGCCGGTACACCTTGAAATCCACATCCATGTACAGCCCGCCGTATTGCTCCAACGCCCATAGCCGCACGTAGTCCGACACAAACGCAAATTTCCGCGCATCATATGCCTGCTTTACATATACCGGCATATGCTCCAACCAACACCCCTCTTCTCCTTTCAGGGGAGAGAGGGTTTGGGAGAGAGAGGCTTCATCCCATCGCATTATTTGCCAGGATGGCATATGCTCTTTCCATGAAGCAATACACCGTTCCGCGAGCGGCGGCAATGGTGCGCCTCCAATCCAGCAATAATGAATTATCTTAGGCATCATGGGCGTCTCAATAATCGGGCAATTTGGAAAGTAATCCACGTATATGCCATACGCGTCATTATCGTAGGTCTTTTATCCTCTCTTGCAAACTTTTTTGCAGAAGCATAATCGTTATTACGATATGCAGCCAACAGCAATAAGTGGGAGTATTGGTTATTAAAATATTCGTCCTCATGATATGCGCCAAAATATGGGAACATCTCATGTAGAAGTCTTACAGTGTTTTTATCTCCTTCGCGGCGACGAAGTATTCTATTATAGTCAATATCTCTTGTCACAGATATATTCCCCATGCGATAAGTCACCGTAGAAACAGGCAAATATCTCACCTCGCCATATGCAGACAAAATAACCCATGTGGGCCAATCTTCTCCCACCGTACCTACTTCTATAAATTTCTCTAATGGCATGTATTGCTCAAACGCAGAACGCCGAATGCAGCTGGTGGGCCAACAAATAGATGGATTGCCATTAAATATATCTCTCTGTATTCGTCCCTCCAATATATTAATCCCCTTTGATTTATTATGGCCATGAATCGTTTTCCTCGTTCTTTCATCATATGTATCATAGTCGGAATGGAGCACAACACATTCCGGATGCGATTCCATGAAATCCACCTGCAATTGAATTTTATCCGGATTATGCCACCAATCATCTCCATCACACACCATGATATACTTGCCGATTCCGGCTTTGATGCAAGACAACAGATTTCTCTGAGGGCCTATATTTTGCTCATGCGCAAGTATTCTTATATTACCGTATTTAGCCTCATACGCTCTGCATACAGCAAGTGTATTATCCGAGCTATGGTTTTCCCCTATTATAATTTCAAAGGAATAGGTAGTTTGCTGTGCCAAAATAGAATCTAAGGTTTGTTTCACCATTACCTCTTGATTATAGGCACGAACAATAACAGAGACCATCATTTGTAGTTGTTTTACCATAATTACATCTCATCAATTGGTTTCACTATCATTTCCTTTTCAAACACCTCACGATCAAGATATGGGAACATATCCTCCAATGGTTTAGATACTATCGTCCCATCCA
The DNA here is from genome assembly GCA_021152555.1 of Bacteroidia bacterium. Taxonomy (GTDB): domain Bacteria; phylum Bacteroidota; class Bacteroidia; order Bacteroidales; family Paludibacteraceae; genus Colicola. The sequence continues at coordinate 4,318 of JAGKVE010000051.1, forward strand.
GTTTCATCATAGATTGCGATGTAGGGACTATAGATTGTAGTGGTTGTGAAATCACCTCAATCACAGCAGGCCTATTGTCAGCAAATATTTTCGGCAATTCTTCTTTGGCAGACGCAATCGAGTCTATGCGATAGTAGGGCAATTCAAAGGCTTTCACTACTTTCTCAAAGTTCGGGAATGGGACTTTAGAAGTTGGACCTTCTGCCACCAGATGACCGGCAAAAAACTTATTTTCCGATTGACGGATTGACAAGTAACCTTCGTTATTTACTACGAATAGTTTTAACGGCAATTGATGGAAGTGCATTATGCTGATTTCTTGCATATTCTGCATAAACGAGCCATCACCTGTGATACCGACAGTCACGTTATTCAAGTCAGCGACAGCTACTCCTATAGAAGCCGGTAGTGTGTATCCCATTGTAGCCAAGGCTCCGGACGGAATATAACGTTGTCCTTCTTTTAGATTAATAGCCTGAGATGTCACATAGAATGCAGATCCGGCATCGGAAATAACAGGATTCTTTGCCGTGGTATAATCGTTGAGCAATTCGATGAACTTATAGTAGTTCAAGCCCTCACTATCATTATCATATTCGGGAACGAAAATAGTGAAGTCCTTTTTCCACTCATTGGTTTTTGCTAACCATTGCTCATATTTCGGCAGTTCTTTCTGAGCCAACTGCTGCAAGAAATCTTTCGCGTCAGTAATGATAATTTTGTTAAATTTAACAAGCGGTTTTTTGTGTTCAACTTCATCAATATCCACAATCACCACTTTCGCCTCGCGCGCAAAAAGTTCCGGTTCAAAACCGATAGAAGATACCGATAACCGGCTTCCGATTACCAACAGCAAATCTGCATTCTGCATTGCAAAATTACCTGCACGCGTTCCTTTAATACCAATACGGCCTATATTGCACTTATGATCACTCGGCAACACGTCTATTCCGAGGAATGAATTAACCACCGGTATATCGCAACGCTCTACTAATTGACGTAAGTCATTACAGGCATCGGCAATTCGCACACCATGTCCGGCTATGATAACAGGACGCTTGGCTGAACGCAACATTTGAGCAACATCGTCTATATCTTTATTGATATCTTTTTGGGGGTCAATTTCCAGAGTAAACGAACGTAGCGAAGCCTCCTCTATCTTGCTATTTTGTACATCCAATGGGACATCAATCCACACAGGTCCCGGGCGACCATGCTTTGCCAAATATACTGCTTTTTCCAAATGATAACGAATATCTTCCGGTTTGTCAATCATTACTGCATATTTCGTAATGGGTGAAACAATCGGGATAATATCCACTTCTTGTTGACCAAATTGACGAAGCCCCTCAATGCCACTTAAGCGCACAGTATTCTTGCGTTTCGCTTGCCCCGAGATAAAAACACAAGGCACAGAATCTTGATAGGCACCAAGCACACCGGTAATAGTATTCGTTGAACCGGGACCACAAGTAACAACAGCAACACCCAAATCATTCTTCATGCGTGCATAGGCCTCGGTTGCCATAGATACCGACTGCTCATGGTGCAAGCACCAATAGGTCATCTTATCTGAACTTCCAAAAGAGTTTATTAAATGCATACACCCTCCGCCAGAAAGCATAAACACATCTTTTACTCCTTGTTGTTCAAAGAACTTAACAATATAATCAGTTAATTTTATCATTTCCAATATTTGGATTGTTTGATTTCTGCTAATTGTTCATCCTTTATAGGATAAATATATTCCTCGCTTGGGAATTGACGCGCTTTCACTTCCTCAATATATTTAGCGATTGCCATCTCTGCTATAGCAAACAGACCATCTTTGCGATGCTCACGACCATATTGCTTCATATCATCCACTTCTTTCAATCCCGCAGCAAAGTCATGGATAACTTCCGGCACATAGCATTTAGCGAACCAAGGACGGAAAGATTGATAGAAGCCCATCATATCATGCATGATGATTAACTGACCATCTACCTCATTTCCTGCTCCGATTCCCAGCACAGGGATGTCCAATTGTTTTGCTATTTGTCCTGCCGGTTCGGATGGCATTGCCTCTAACAACAACGCCATTACTCCAGCCTCTTGCAAAGCAAGTGCATCTTCCATCGTTTCATCGAAACTCTTTAGCGTTTTGCCTTGTACATTATATCCTCCGAAAGAAGATGTAGATTGCGGAGTTAAGCCAAGGTGACCAACCACCAAGATACCAGCATCCACAATAGCTTTTACTTTGTCAATCACACGACGTCCACCTTCTAATTTGATAGCATCGCATCCGGCTTCTTTGACAAAACGCATGGCGTTCTCAACAGCTTTCTCTTTGCTAATTTCGTATGAACCTTGCGGCATATCGCCCACAATAAAAGTATTCGGTGCTCCCCGACGTGCAGACTTAGCCAGCACAATCATCTCATCCATAGTGACCGGATTGGTTGTCTCATAACCGAGTTGAACCATTCCGCCGCTATCACCAACAAGAATCATATCAATTCCTGCATTCTCTGCCGCACTAGCAAACGGAAGATCATAAGAAGTAATCCACGTAACAGGTTCTCCCGTCGCCTTCATTTTTTGGATGGATTTGAGATTTAATTTCTTTTTCATTTTATTTGTTTAAATATTATTTGTTCGTTATAATACTATCTATAGTTCTTTTAAATCCTTCTTTAACCGATACATTCGGTTTCCAGCCAAGTGCTTGTATCCGTGAACAGTCAGGCACAAGTAATTCTACCGGGGATTTCATTTGCGTCGTCTCAATATCTTTCTTGTCTTGCAAGATTTGTACTTTGAGTCCTTTCTTCGGATAAAGCGACACCAATGTCTCTGCCAATTTTTTAATACTATACAACTCATGACAATTAGCCACATTATATGCAGTAACAGGTTCTCCATTCAGCAGAACCATCATATAAGCTCGTATAGCATCTGTCACGTAACAGAACATTCGCTCCGAAGATCCACTACTTTTGAGAACAATATCTTCATTATTCACAATATTGCTCACAAAATCAGCAAAAACTCGTCGATCATCCAAACGCATAAAAGGTCCATAGGAATGGAATATGCGAACCATATGCGTTGGTATCTGATATTGATGTCCATATGCCACACATAACTGCTCCCCCATCCGCTTGCTCTCGCAATAACAACTACGCACATTCAGCAAATCGACGTATCCATACATTTCTTCATTAAATGGGAAATATTCAGGAGGAACAACACCATACACCTCTCCGGATGAGAAATAAAGATACCCTCTAAAATCGTCCTGGTTCTTTGCTAAATTTAGCGTATTGATAGTCCCTAATACATTGGCATTAATTGTTCCAACCGGATCTATCGAATAATATTTAGGGCTTGCTTGACTTGCAGCATGAATAATATAATGTATTGGAGCATTTATATGGATTGGTTCCGCTACATCTTGTACCACTATATGCATATATTCCTTTTGCAAGTATGGTGCCAATAATTCCTCAGCCCTTTTGCTATTGCGTACTAATGCATATAGTGTAATATTGTAATTTTCGAATTCATTCAAGTATATGAACGTCAATAATATATATATAGGAAGCATACCCGTAGCTCCGGTTATCAATACCGATGTATTACGGAATTTCTCCCATGGAATAGCTTTGTCGGCTATAATCGTTTGTATGTCTTGTTCTACTATCTTATTCATTTTGGATAGTTGAAATGATTTTTTGTACCACGTCATCAAAAGGCGTGAACGATACGTTTACTATTTGTTGTATCTTTTCTATGTCAGGATTCAACGACACTAAAACCGGTGTCTGATAAGCCCCATAATTAATTTGACTGTTGCTCTTCGTCAGGATCTTGATTCTTTCTACAAACTCTTTCAGTACGCGTGTATCATTAGATGCAATATTGTATACATCTGATTTCAACTGAACATTCTTCAAATATTGCACGCACAACTCAACAATCATCTTGGCTGCATCTGAGGCATACATATAGTTCCATTTTTGCGTGCAATTCGACAAATTTAGTTCTTCATCATTTATCATCTTACGAATTGCTTGCATTATCATTGAGCGCTCATGGTCATGTTCCCCAAACAAACTAAAGATACGGAGGTGAACATAACGCATGCCTAATGATTCTGCCAATTCCCTCCCTTCTTTATATGTATTAAGTTTTGCTTTTCCATATTCCGTTTGCGGATTACAATAAGTATCCTCTGATATTATAGTCGTTACCGTACCATATTCTGCTTGTGAACCGGACTCAACAAAAAGTTTACACCCTATTTTTGCTGCTTCACGAATTGCATCAAGGGTATTTTGTACATTTTCTTTCTGGATTGTCTCCAAATCTCTGCCGCCATGCGTGGTACCTGCCCATGCTAGATTAATAAACACATCATGCGGAGTCGTTATCTTCGAACTCAAGTCCCCATACTCGTCCATATTTGCATAGACGACATTAACACCAGCAGGTATGTTATTACGATTCGCACTTTTAGCGCGAAGCATTGCGGTTATTCCCCCCCCCCCGCATTCGCGGCATAGTTGATTCACTATTGCTTCTCCCAAAAAACTAGAAGCTCCTGTTACAATATATTTCATTTTAGTTATCAGTTATCAGATATCAGTTACCAGATATCTGATGTTTTAAATATTTTTCAAGTTTGTATTTTTTCACGACTCACTTACGAGAGACCTACGGGAGAGATATGAGGGGATAAGTACGCATTTCCAAACGCATTGCATTCACTACAATCTAATTTTAATAATTGCTTACCGATATTCGTCACGCAAGAACGACACTTTTTGTCTTTTCAATCTTCTCATCTCAAGATCCGGGAGATCTGGAAGGGAAACAGTTTCATATATAAAGTACCAGTATCTATCTATGTCTATAATTGTTTTTGCGTATTGCTTATACTGACGTATTTCAATTTTTCTGCCACTTCTTTTTGTGACAAGATATGCTAGCAAAAGGAATACGCAATCATTACTTGATATTGCATCCTTGTACAAATCCGATATGTCTATAGAAAAATTGTATTTAAGAGACCAGTACAATGCAAACGAACAAGCTTCATAATTTCGTTTTTTAATACTGAACTCGTATAGCTCTTTCGCTATCTCTTTAATTTCATTACTGGATACTGTAAATTTAGAAAACACAAAATCATCCATACTATGAACCAAGTATGTGTGTTTCATCAAAAGTTGCCTTAATATGCTAATATAATATATTTTGGCTCTCCTTCCTAAACAGGTACTTGAAATTATTTTTATGGCATATAAATACACAGATAAGTTACCCGATTCATCTGCTAACTTCGTTGCCAGATTAAGGAATGGAATCAAACGACTCCTTCTAAATACCCTCTTTCCATCAGTTGTTTTTTCATCTCCTATATAAAACCCGTTTAATTGGATTAACCAATCATCTGTTTTCTCTGGAAGTTCTTCTATTTTTGTCTTTTTTTCATTTATTAATAGATCATAGTTCTTCAGTTCTTTTGACAAATCATTAATAAAATCTTCTGCTTCTTGATATGTGTCGGCATAAAATGTAATGTCATCAATTTTACGAATATATTTATACCTATCTTGCAAAGCTGCATCTACAGATGTTAAGATGATTTCTGAAATGAGATTTGATGTATGAGGCCCTATCAGTTGCCCATTAGTTTCTCTATTCTTTAGATTAATATTGACATCATCTAGCTGATTATACCATAATGTTTTATTATCTTTGTTTGATTTCGCTACTTCTTTTGTAACTAAAGCCCACGAGAGAGCGTGAGAATAGATAGATGGAAAACAATTTGATATATCAGTTGTGACCTTGTAGCGTTTCGCGATCGGCAAGGTAATACAATAATCCTCTAATACGCTATCCTTTTCAGCATAATCAAGATTCATGTGAAATAGCGCTTTGTCTGCATCAATTTTCTGCAGATGTACTTGACTATAACAAAAAGATTGACCTGAGGTTTTTGCGTAAAAATAAGGCAACAAATTAGTTTCCCAATTATTACGCAAGAAATCACACATACAATAATATGATATCGGATTGGGTATTGCCATTTGCCTTGTTATTCCTGTATTACGCATAGCATTATAACGCACATAGTCATGGCTTTTATGATTGAAATTACAATTATGTGTATTACAATAAGCCAAAAAGGATTCTCCTGAGAAAACACCCGGCAACTTCTCTGCAAACAATCCATATCCCAACAAACCTTCGAACAATTCATCGGGTAATATTTCGCTCATATATTGATAATATGACTTCATATTTATAGCCCCCCCTTAAAGCGAACCACAATTCAACATTTTAACTAGTTCGCGTTTAAAATTTTGGGGATAGTTTTGACATTATTTACTTATTCGCTTTCATCAGTCGTTTTGTTTCACGCATTTCTTTTTGCAAGAGTTCCATGCGCTCCTTCAATTGCTCTTGCGTCGGGAGCATGTCTTTGATGCGGACGTTGTTATATGTTGCCACTCCCATTGGAGTACTGATGCCACGGAAAGACCATTGTACGTCCGCCTTATTCATATCCGAACAAATAAGTAAGCCGATAGTTGGATTATCGTCCTCGGCTTTCAGTAGGTCATCTACCGCATTGACATAGAAATTCAATTTACCTGCAAACTCCGGTTCAAAAGCCTTTGCCTTCAGTTCGCACACCACGTAGCAACGCAAGCGGATATGGTAGAAAAGCAGATCGATCTTTCGTGTCTTATCTCCGGCTATAAGTTCCTTCTGTCTTCCTATAAACGCAAAGCCGGTTCCCAGTTCCAACAACAGATTTGTTACACTTTTGCTCAATGCTTCTTCTAACTCCTGCTCATCGTAAATTTCATGCTTCACGGTTGCAAAGCCGAAATCATAGTTCTCTTTGAGCACCTCTTGCACTAACTTACTCTGCAAAGCAGGCATGTGCTCGGCAAAGTTATTGAGTATCTTTCCTTGATGTTCGTATAAGTTCGCCTTAATGCAATTCACCAATGCTGCACGACTCATACCCTGCTCTATTGTCTTACCAATATAGAACAACGCTTCATCAATGGATTTGCATTTAGAAATAATGGCGATGTGATGTCCCCATGGAACGTAAGCAAAAGGTGACGGAAATTCTCCAACGGGTTGTTGAAGTTTTTCTCCACCACGCTGGTGGAGTATTTCTGCAGCAACTTGTTGCAGTTTTGCATTCTCTAATTCTGCAACAGGTTGTTGCAGTTTTGTATATGGTTGATTATAAAACAGATACCACTGCTTCATGCACCAAATATTGCGGGTAGAGAACCCTTCGGCATTCGGAAACTCACGCTGGAGATCAAGGCTGACTTGCTCCACAACACCTGCGCCCCAGCGCTCTTCGGCTTTCTTTTGCACCAAGTCACGGCCCAACTCCCAGTTGAAGAGCAACTTTTCCGCATTCACGCGAACAGACGCCTTCACTTGTGCAGAACGATAGCGATGCTTCAGCTCTGCAATCCATTCCGCGTAGTCTCCATCAATACGTATGTCGTGAGATTTCACGATACGCGGTGTTTGCGATATTTCGTTTTCTTCTTTCATTTTCTAAATGTTTGTACCTCGGTTGTCTCTCGGTCATCTCCCGCTCATCGGTCGGTGAATATGTTTATCTCTATCCTTTCCTAGACAACAGATCTCACATTATCAGCCTCGCCTCATCGGGTTCCTTATAGGCATTCGTCAAAGTTAAATACTCATGAGCCTCTTCAAAACTACCACAAGGAATGCGCCCTGCATATTGTTGCATCTTATTTAAGACTTGCACAAGCGTAGAGATATCTCTTTGGTGACTAAATTTCTTCAAAGCTAATATATAATCATCGCGAAACACATTAGGAATGATTACTTTCGATTGACGCTGGCTAACCAATTCAGCATTCATCATAATGCGTGCCATACGTCCGTTACCATCATCGAACGGATGAACCTCAGCTATTATCACATGCATCATGATAGCCCGAGCCATAGGATGAGTTAGCGCATTATATAATCCAAATGCCTTCAACAATGTACCTCTGACATATTCATAATCCACAAAATACGTCTCGCCGGCATGATTATTCCGCATTTTGAATAATCCCGGATTTTTCGTTTGGCGAGCTTCTAATAATATCTTATGGCGAGCCTGAAGCATTTGTAACAGTTCCTCCGCTGTCTGCGGAATACGCTGCATCTCTATCTTATTGGCCGCGACAAAGTATGTTCCCAATATATCATGCGAGTCATCACGACGAGAAGGCATCGGATGTCCTGTTGAAATAATCGTTCGCGCATCCTCAATAGAAAATTCTGTTCCTTCAATATAATTGGAAAAATAACTCTCGAAAAATGCAAAATTCCTAAACGCATGATCTTCCCACTGAATATTTTCGCGATAAGCAAACTCATAATTAGTCAAATATGCAAAAGCATTTTGAAACAAATCCATACGTTCTGCATCATAGGGTTCACCCATCGCACGAGCAATAGTAAGAGGAGAACGTAAAATGGATGAAGTGTGAGTCGTCAATATCGCGCTAATGAGTTGAGATAGTTTAACAAACTCTTTTTGGAATCCAAGTCTTTCAGCAGTCTCCCTTGCCTCATCACGCAATACATTTAATGCGGCTTCGCCATTGACCCGCACCATCTTCTCTAATTTCTCTTCAATCTGTTGCTGCCCCAAACACTTGTCTGCTCCGCCAATATTCTTAGATGCTTGCATGTTTTCCAAAAAAGCGCGTGTCTGATGTGACATATATAAGCCATCTATGAACGGCCGATCATTGGCATCAACTTGCGGACCCTCTAATAAATGAACAGTAACTCCAGGCAAACTTATCTTTCTGGAATATTTATAGGTGAGAAATATATCACCTGAAGAGGTTGGCATACATTCAAATGCCGTGCGGTGACTTAAAATTGCCCCGGGATACAATCTGCCAAGTATAGAAAAAATGTTTCTCCGTACAATATCCTCTCCGTTTGCCTCAAAATTAGTTGTGTATATCTTGGGGGCAATACGACGTATCTTTCCTTGCTTGAGAAGCTTGGAAATAGCATCAGACGATTTCTTGTCAGTTCCGGCAAACATTACCTCATGTAATACTTGATAAGCAATATCTTCGGGATTTTTTTTCATTATCTCTCAATTTTGCCGCAAAGATACGGATTTTTTTTGATTTACGCAAGTGTTTTGCGGATTTTTTTAGATTAAGAATCTTCTTGTAAGGATTTTTTGTTGTATATTTAAATTATTTTTATTATCTTTGCAGTCGATTTGACATCTAAGTATGGAACAAGGCCGAGTTTTTGGTGGTGATTGTACACCGT
>JAGKVE010000052.1 GCA_021152555.1 Bacteroidia bacterium
TTTGCAATATCCTCGCCCTCTGCGTTTCCGGCATCGCGAACTTCGTCTTGAACGAACATGTAGTATTCAGAAAGAAAAATCAATCATAACATAGTATGTTTTGCTCACGCTGGGTGCAGACTGGCTGGTGGACGGTGCATCGGCGCTTGCCAAACGGTTCGGTATCAGCAATCTGGTAAAAACCATATGTCCTTATATGCCTCATTCGTGCGTGAGAAAATGCAAAACGACGTGCGTGAAGGCTTGATTGCGATGGGTATTGCTCCTGATAAGTTTAGTGTACATGTAAATATCACGCCTATTTCGACCACGGATCCGGAAGTCATCTATGTGGACTACCAATCGGTGTTGCCGAACTCAGAATATATCGCGCACACCGTCAAAGTGGAAGTGAGCGGTCGCAGCATCAGCGAAACGGCGTACATGTTGGGTTTTGATTACCCGCATCATTTCACGCGCATGTTCAAGAACAAAACCGGTATCACTCCCGGGGAGTACATGCGCGGTCACGCATCTTAATTATTTTCTCGGTGCATGAACCGAAACATCTATCTGCTCGGAGCGCGGAATCCACTCGGAATAGACCTGCGCGGCGGTCTCAGCATCGTTACGGGCAATCGTGTGGAGGTAGTGATAAACAGGCTCGTCTGTCTCATTAGGCAATAAGTTCAGACGGCAAGTGAGCGTGTCACCAAGGAAGGTCTCTTTGAGCCAATGAATAGTAAGGCACCGGATAGCGTGCGCGTCCATGAACGCCTCGTCCGCCGATTGCATGGCGATAGATAGGTACGTGCGGTTATTGACGTGACCGTTGAAATCGAGGTTAATGGGGTTGACACGGTGCTCGATCTGTTGGAGCGGTGTGCCGTCCGTCGGGAAACGGCGTTTCTTATGGGTCTCAGAGGTCATCTCCGGCAGAACAGGTATCTGCGGTTGGAAAGGAGTCATCGGCGCAAGACGATGAGCTTCGGTATCCAGCAACGTCCAACAGCCGTAACCATGCGCCACTTCAACGCCATCCGATCGACGCACGCGGAACTCGGCATAGAGACGGAGTGCCCCCACTTCGCTGTTCCAAACGGTCACATCAATGTCGTCCGACCAAAGAGCAATCTGCTCTTCAAACCACGCGTTAAACTCCGTAATGACCCAGATGCGGTTCTGTTTCACCACATCAAAAGCAGCCAGATGCAGGCACGCCATATAGCGTGCCCAGCAATCTTGATAATAGAGCAAAACTGCCTTCGGCGTCATTCGGTAACGCGTGTCCATATCCGCTGCCGTGAGCGAATAACGATGGGTGTATTGGTTCATTGTACCTCTTCCCAATCGATGTCGGTTACTTCGCGGATACGGTCATGCAGTTTGACAAAGCGTTTCTCTACTTTGTTGACAACCGCCACTTTAACCCAGTTGCCGATACCGTCGAGGATAATACCTAAACCGACAACCCAAGCAATCGTCTCTGCGCTCACATTCGGGTTCACGAGGCAGTACACGCCGAAGCATGCAGCCAATACGCCGAAACAGCAGACAATCCACCAGCGGCGGAAACCGACACGCTTGAAGTCAGCCGAACTGATAGCGAGGTTGATGCCTTCAAACAAGAGCCAGAAAGCGAAGATGAACGGCAATGCCACCATCAATGGAGCCGGATGGAAAACCATAACCGCGCCGAGGATGATCTGCAGCAAAGCAGAAAGGAACATCAGTCCGCTCATAGGGATAAATCCGCGTGTAGCCGACCATGCCGCCATCTCTGTGCAACCGCCAAGGAAGAACATCAAACCAAATACCCAAGCCAGGCTTAACAATGTGGTTCCCGGGCAGAGGATACACATTACGCCGAGTGCTACGAGTGCGACACCCGCAAGACACATCCAAATTTTAGTACTCGTTTTCATATAAATATTGATTTAAATGTTAATTCGACGGCAAAGTTACAACATTTATTTGAGATAAACAAATGAAAAAAGTAAAAAGTGCCCGATAAGAGCACCTTTTACTGAATAGTTTGAGATGCTGGTCGTCGTTATGAGATGGCGATTTGGCGTTCGGTCTTGCCTTCTTCGCGTTGGATCTTCGGCAGGTCGATAGTCAAGATGCCATCTTCGACTTTAGCGGCGATCTTTGCTTCGTCCACATTGTCCGGCAAGGTGTACTTCTGCTCGAAGTTGGTGTAAGCAAACTCGCGTCTCAAGTAGTGCGCATGTTTGTCTTCTTCCTTGTGTTCGAACTTGTTCTCGATGGCGACACAGAGGTTGTGGTCCTCATCGACGTGTACTCTGCAGTACTCTTTCTTAACGCCCGGAGCAGCCAGTTCGACTACATAGCCGTGCTCGTTCTCTTTGACGTTAACCGAAGGCGCTACATTGCTTGCCGTGTTCAGCATGTCATTGTTCAAAAACTCATCAAATACGGTCGGGAACCATCCGTTTGTCGGCAGCCAACTGTTTCTACGATACATTGCGGGTTTCATAATTAATCCTCCAAATTTAGTTAAACGATATTTAACGTAGTTTGCGTAGTGTACGTGTTTTGCGTAGTATGCGTAGTTGCGTTTTCACCCTAAGAATGGCAATAAACGTGCCAAGTCCCAAATCTCTGCCAATTTGTCCACTTTCATGCCAAAATGTCCATCTTTTGTGCCAAAATGTCCATTCAGCAAGGGTATAACAAAGGCGTAACATAAGCCATGATTCCCACCGAGTAGTTCTCTCCGGCATGAGAGAAGCAATACCCAAAACAGTATGAAAAAAATGGAATTTTTTGTGATTGTAACCGAAAAAATGCCATGAAATTTGGTGGTTTCAAAAAAAAGTAGTAACTTTGCAGCCGAAAGTTGCAAAGATTAGCCAGTATGAGTAACATCAAACCACATATTCGCATTTCCGCCACGGCTGTCAGCACGACATTTGTTGATGATGTCCGTACTATTATAGAGCAGGGCAAACAGCAGGCTTATATGTCTGTAAATGCGTCGATGATAGAGACATACTGGCATATCGGAGAACGCATTGTAAAAGAAGAACAGCAGGGTTCAAAACGTGCTGAATATGGCGCACAGATTATTGACTACCTCGCTGAAAAATTGGCAGATGAGTACGGCGAAAGTTACTCTCCGCGTTACCTTCGTTCCTTCCGGAAGTTCTATGCCCTTTTCCCAGATTTTAACATTTGGAAATCGCGGTTTCCAAATCTGACTTGGACACATATTTATCGCACTCTGCGTGTCGGAGACGATACTGCTATCCGTTGGTATCTGGGCGAGGCGTCCGCGCAAATGTGGAGCGTGCGTACATTGGACAGGAATATCAGTACGCAATATTTTGAGCGACATCTTTCTGCTCCGCAGTTGCCAGAGACAGATGCGGTGGTAACGCATATCAAACAGGTGGAACTGATTAAGAATCCCGTTATGGCGGAATTCTTGGGTTTTAAGCGTGACCAAACGTATTCAGAGACAGATCTTGAGAATGCCATAATCTCCCATTTGCAGGAGTTCTTAATGGAACTCGGCAAGGGTTTCGCTTTTATGGGGAGACAACAACTGATACGTACCGCATCTCAGGATTATTATATTGACCTTGTGTTTTACAATGTCATTCTCAAGTGCTATGTGCTTATAGATCTCAAAATCGGGAAGGTGACACACCAGGATGTCGGGCAAATGGATATGTATGTGCGTATGTTTGACGAGTTAAAACGTACAGAAACAGACAATCCCACTATTGGTATTTTGCTTTGTAGTGAAACGGATGAAGATATTGCTCGCTATTCGGTTTTGAAAGGCAACGAACAGCTCTTTGCGACAAAATACAGATTGTTCTTGCCAACCCCGGATGAATTGCGTCGTGAGATCGAGCGGCAAAAGGAAATATATCGCTTACAACAAGAGAACTAAATACACGTCCCTCTCCGAGACGTTAAACACGGAGCAATCAATCAACTGTCAAACAGCAGTAAAGTAACTATTAATCCGCTATCAAACACGATAGATATACGATAGATATACGTTAGATACACGATAGATTCAGCCCCTTTCGCCCTAAGAACAGCGGAAGAAAACAATAACAATTAAACAACCGTCGCTTGCCGACGTAAAACAGCAAAGACAAGCGCAAGTGTGCGCAATAACATATTGATATTCATGCAGTAGAGAAATCGCCAAATTCAAAGCAGTTTGAATATAAGAAACACAGAGAAACCCGATTAGTGGTTTGCTTGTGTGTTTCTTGGGCGTTTGGCGATGCCCTTCTACTGCGACAAGTGAACCACTATTTTAATAAACTTTAAGAATATAATTAAAGGCATGAAATTGACAGAATTAACTATACAACAACTTGTGCCGATTATAATGGGTGGAGAATATAGTGCAAATCCGCGACCTTCATATAGAAAGCTAAAAGCATTAGTTACTTTGTTTCAGCACTATGGTCGTGAGGAAGTATATGATTTTGCGAGACAAGAGCCCAAGAACCCACTAACAGGAGACCCGTTTTCAAGGAGTGATTATACTACAATGGCATTACGAGAAATGAACAATACAAGTTATATGTACAACTTCCTAATTGATCAGTTAAATGATGAATTATATACTAATGATGTTAAAAGCGTGTTAACTGCTCGTGGTTACAATGTGGAATATATAGATGGGAAATGGGTAATTACAAATGTAGACATCGATAATACTACAACTTCTGTAGATATATCATTTGCCGAAAATAGGGATAAAATTCTTACATGTCTGAAAAATGCTCAAGTATCAATAGACATAGCTATGGCATGGTTTACAAGTAATGCATTTCTTCCTACACTACTACAGAAACAATCAGAAGGAGTTAGAATAAGAATAATCGTTAATAATGATGCTGTGAATTCCATCCATGGATGTGACTTGAGTTCATTTGAAATGAAAAGACTTAGAGGACAACATGGTGGAATTATGCATGACAAGTTGTGTATAATTGATAATCAAGTCGTACTAACAGGTTCTTATAACTGGAGTGAAAATGCCGAAAATAGAAATGTAGAAAATGTTGCAAAGATACAAGATAATGCAGCAGCATCTGCCGCAAGTAGAGAATTTAATAGATTGTGGCAAATGGCATAAATTATAGCATTTTTGAGGGAAGATTATGAAAACTCAGAATAAGAAATCAATGAAAACTAATTAAAAACAGATATGGGATATTACCGTTCGGCTTATGATAACTCTCCTCTTGGCGGATGTATGGGAGAAATAATAAACATCCCTATTGGGATAGTTTTTGCCTTAATATTTATTGTGGTGATACACCTTATGGATAGATACGGTCTACCGACTTGGTTACGAGGAATTATTGGTCTAACATTATTAGGTGTCTTTGGCTACGCACTATATCGCATCAATAAATATTTCCAAAAGAATCGAGATGACAAGTCGGACAATAAGAACGCATAAAACCAGTAAATGTTAACCGCAAACACATACCATCATGGCATACTTTGATAAATATGGAGTAGAATTCTCCGATGACCGTAAGACACTAGTAAAATGTCCTAAGGAATTTCAAGGTGAGTATATAATTCCGACAGGGACTGAAATGATTGAAATTGGTGCTTTTGGTTGGTGCATCGGCCTAACTAAGATTCACATTACAGATGGAGTAAGAGTCATTGGAAACAATGCTTTCACTTGTTGTAGAAGTATTCAGAAAATTGTTATACCTCACTCGATAGAAATAATCGGTTATCAAGCATTCGAGTTCTGTACCGCCTTGGAGTCTGTTGATATGCACATAGACTGTCAGGCTAAGATTGCAGGTATGGCATTTGCGGATTGTACTAGGCTTGAAAGGGTATATGTATCAAATGGAGTAACTGAAATCGGACCTAACGCTTTTGCCTGCTGTAAAAGTTTGTCAAATGTTACATTGCCTGGGAAAATAGAAAAGATAGAGTTTGGAACATTCCTTCAGTGCAGAAGTCTGGAGTGGATACACATCCCCAATGGCGTTATTAGTATAGATGAGAAAGCTTTCTACAAATGCACTGCTTTAACTGAAATTGAAATTCCTGATAATGTCAAGACTATAGGTACAGATGTATTCTGGGGATGTTCAAGCCTTAATCGTATAGTTGTACCGAAAGGCCAAAAAGCACACTTTATGTTAACGAGTCTATCAGCTTTTTCTTCTATAATAAAAGAAACTAATAACCGATGAAACGTATTCTATACATACTATTCGCTGCACTATCTCTTTCTGCATGTCATCGTCCTGTTGCTACCGAACAACAAACAATTCCGGCAGATTCAATGATGCTGCACATGCTACGTGCGGTATTTGACACAAATGTCTCATGTTTGGACTATCAAGACGAGTTTATGATGTTCATGGACACGTTGAAAACACAAGTAGAGACATATCCCGATGAAGACATTCGTATCGGAGCCAAGAGTTTTGCGATGAATCTATTCGGTCTGTTTTTCTATGGAGACTTTATGACACCGGAAGAGAATCGTTTCTTTGCGGATTCGTTAATACTGCCATTAGCCGATATTCAACACACTTGGTACATTCCACCGTACGTTCTGTCAAAAGAAATCGCGGATTATTACAGAGAGCCAGTACTTGCACAAACGATAGTACATAACTATAACGATGAAAACCATGTAATATACATGGACTTATATTTCTTTCCCAATGGCAAGGAATTAATGTTTATTACGTTGCCTAAAGAAGCCGCTTATCTTGCATCTGTGATGTTTCATGGCGAAAGCATGGATGCTATGGACAGTACCGCTACTTATAATTTGCAAAATGCATTTAATTTAGGGGAAGAAGACGAGTACGAAGGACAGCTAATAATATATGCCGATGACTTTATCGAGGCAATGCTCTCACATGAAGGTATGTACATCGCATACATCGGTGACGAGGAAGCCGATGATATAAAAGACAGATGGCATGACGCACATCTTGATCTTGCTCCATTTCACCGCCAATATCAACAAGTCAAAGAGTTAATCAAGGAAGCAAAATGATGCACTCTAAGGCCGCCAAATACACAATGATTATCTCATGGCTTCTTTTTATAGTGGCTATTGCTATTTGGTGGGCTATTCACTACTACTTTGAGCGACAGGGATTTGTCACAGATGAAGATTGGTTTGAAAGTGGTTTGACTTTTTCTATATGGGGAACTATCAGTATGTTATGCACCTTTGTGGGGTTATTTTCTCCGTTTATAGCAATAATCTCTACAGGTATCTATATTGCTGAACGAATAAAATATAAGAAGCAGCAACTAGATTAATGATGAACATATATTTTTGCGTGAGAATTGCTCTGCTATTTCTGTAAAGACATAAGGCCACTTTCGAATACCGCCCCAACTTGATATCACATTTTGTGATTTCAAGATTTTTTCCTCACTTGAGGTAACAATTTGTGACCTCAAGTTTTCGAACTCCTCTTTAGAGAGTTGGAACATAAAGTCCTCAGGGAATCTCTCTATATTACGCTGAACTGCTTGGTTTAGAGCACGAGCCTCTACACCATACAACCGCGCCAAATCACGATCAAGCATAACCTGCTTGCCACGGATGACGTGGATGAGATTTTCGATGTTCTCCAACGGCTGTAAATGAGCTGAATCAGCTTTTGCTATTTCGTTCTTTTTAGCCATAATTCCAAATCGAGTGCAAAGGTACTGCTTTTTTTTGAGATATGCAAATTTTTCTGCGGATTGTATGTGATTTCGGCAGAAATAGGCATAAGTCATGGCATCTCTCGCAAAAGGCAAGTTCGAATGAAAGCATCGAAGCGGAAATAGGTCTTATGACGGCCGGTGTCGGGGTCGATGGGCGCTTCGGGTTCGGGCTTTTGAAGTTGGGCTTTGAAGCGATCCTGCCAGTATTGGAGCGTGGCAAGGTCTTCGGACGTAGGCGTGTAGTCCGATGGAAGCGCAGGGTTGGTCGATAGGGTGGCTTGCGCTTTGAGGTATTTGGCAGCCATGAGAATACGCTTGGTCTCGGCACACGCGGCTTTGAACCGAAGCTGATGCTCCAGTTCCTTGCCTTTCGCGGGATTCTTCTTCCAGTTGCGCGGATAGAGAATCTGGTACGCTTCGGGTTTGGAGGCTCCGATGATTTTGCCGTTTGCGTCACGGTAATACTTGCGGCGATGGATGGTTCCGTCCTTGGTCAGTGTGCCGCGAATCTCTTGGACGGGGGCTTGATAAATAACTTCTGCCATGTTTTTTTCTCGTTATTGTCAGGCTCGTCTCGGCTTAGTAGCATATTAAAAACAAAGTAATATCCTAATAATAACCTAATAAAAGCCTAATATACTATGTTAAAACTGAGTGCAAAATTACTACATTTTTTTGAATTATACAAGTTTTTTGTAGAAAAGACAACAAACCTCGGCCGTTTTTTGCGGTCGAGGTTTCATTTTGTGTGATTAAGTTACTTTTTGTGGTTTAGCCAGATAACCGGCACTACAAAGACGGCAAGTAATACGATGCCGACAATAATTGTTATACTGTTCATAATGAGTAAATTTTAAAATGTTGATACAATGGTTTACAGATCAAAGATCTTTGCCGCTTGCATGGCAGATTCACCTTGCAAGAAACGCACCTCGCTAATCGGCTGGTAGTCTATCTGCTCAAAGTGTTTTAGTTGCAGAGCAGCAAATTCCTTATCTGCAGACACACAACATTCGACTAACAGATTGCCGTTAACGGCTTGTTCAAAGCGGTTCATCTTAGCCAGCCGCTTTTCCAATACTTGGCCTCCGAGCGCAAACAGTTCTTTCAGTTCCTCGCGCAGAATAGGTGCATAATAACGGCAGGTGAAGTTGAGACGGCTATCCGTCGGAGCATAAACCAAGCGGTTGATCAGACCGAAGAAGGAGGATTTACGAGTGATATACGTTTGCAGGGCTACTGATTCTTTCAGCCCTTGTGGTTGATTTTCCATAATGAATTGAACTTTAATTGCTAATACGTTAAAAGCCTATATGTCAGGTAACCGGCGTATATTACCAGTAGAAGAGCTCCGCCCCAACGGTTGATAGAGCGGTTCTTGTTGCAAAGCAAGAGCCAAACGGCTAACGCGCTGACGGCTACCAACGCGGCATCTATCTCGATGCCGGGATAAACAGGCAGATGTTTGATTATTGCACTTGTTCCCAAGATGAAGAACACGTTGAAGATGTTGCTTCCGACGACGTTGCCGATGGCGATGTCGTTGTTGTGTTTGAATGCCGCCACGACGGATGTTGCCAGTTCCGGCAAAGAGGTTCCGAGCGCTACGATGGTCAGACCGATGACCGATTCCGCCACGCCGCAATAACGTGCAATCGCCACGGCGGTCTTAACGATCATTTCTCCTCCAACGACCAAGCCGACAAGCCCAGCCAGAATAAGAACCACGCATTTCCAAAGAGGGAAAGGAGTGGCTTCGGTTGTAGTCGTGGCATCGGCTTTAGCGGTGTAAAACGTATAGACAAGGAAAGCAGCGAAAACAACCAGTAACGCTAATCCTTCTATGCGTGACAAGCCTTTGGGCTCCATGGGAGAGGAGATAAACACAAAGACCAACACCAGAACTCCCGCCACGATATTCAACGGGATGTCAAGACGAATCGTACTCCGCTGTGCCACCAGCGGGCATACAAGCGCAGAGCACCCAAGGATAACAAGTGTGTTAAAGATATTTGAACCGAGGATGTTGGTAATGGCAAGGTCGGTCGCACCGTCCGCCACGGAGACCATGTTCACTACGAACTCCGGCATGGATGTACCAAACGCCACGATGGTCAGACCAATGACGAGGTCGGTTACGCCCAAGCGTTTGGCAAGTTTGGATGCGCCATCTACAAGCCAGTCTGCGCCTTTGACCAAAAGCACTAAACCAACAACCAAGAAAAGTCCTAATAAAATAGGATTCGATAAATATGATGATACCATTTTATTGTTTCAATTTGTGTTGTTAATACTCAGTTATTTCACTGAATTTCAACACAAAATGCGCCGGAGGAAGTATACATAGTACGTGCTCCCGGCAGACGAACAGAAAGGACTTGTCTCAAGCCGTTCCTGGCCGCGAAAAACAATAAAAACAGGTTGGTAATGATGAATCATCTTGCGCAAGAAAGCCGTTCGGGTTCTGTTCTTGCCGAAAGGCGTGCGCTCGGTATTTGCACTGAAATGAGTGGGTACAGAGGTGGTTATGTTTGAACCATTGTTGGCAAGGGTCAAGGGTTCGCCTTGTATCCCCACAAGCGTGTGATGGTCGGTTTGTTGCACTGCGCAACCGGACGTTTGAACCGGCTTCGCAGTGGGCTTATTCATCGGCTCAAACCACTGAACGCCGATGCTCACCAAGATCAACAATATGTACCAAAATCGTTTCATCTCAAAAGCGAGTGCAAAGTTACTACTTTTTTACGACATATGCAAGTTTTTCGCTATTCTCGAACCAGTCCACATCGAGCCATCCGGCGTCGTTGTGAGGGCGGTTGTCGCGGGTGCAGAAGAAACCGACCTGTGCACCTATCCAATGTCCTTCCACGGCTTGGAACGGCTCGCCGGCTTTGGTCCAATGCTTGCCGTCCGGGCTGGTGTAGAACTGTCCCCGTTGGGTGTCGGTCATCTCCAATCGCAGAAAGCACCACTCGTCCGTTACCGGCACTTCCAGTCTGAACGACGCTTTGCGTCCCGTAACAATCATTCCGGCTTGTTCGGCACCAACCATTTTCTTGTGTTTGTTGGGGCAGAACTTGACTCTCGCTGTAGCAGTGAAGGCAACAGCAGGGATCTTCTGCAGCAATAGGTTCGGCATCCATTCGTCCGCTTCACGCGGGACGGAGTAGAGACGCAGGCGGCTGTTGGCGGCATCGCAGAAGAACCACCTCGGTTCGACCCTGCCGCCTGACCACTGCCAGTCCAGTGCCAGCTCCGTGCTGTCGAACTCATCCCTGCGGAGGAAATTCGCCCAAGTAGGCTCCCTTTGTACATCGTCCTTCGTCCCTTTGTACTTCTCAATGGGTTCTCCGTTATCGCCCATTACGGGCCAGTCGTTCTCCCATTTCAATGGTTGCAGATGCACGATGCGTCCGGCGACCCCCACATCTTGGAAATGCATGAAGAATCCCTCTCCTTCGGGTGTCTCCACCCATCCGCCCTGGTGCGGCGCATTGACGGCGGTTTTGCCCTGCGCGAGCGTCACTTTCAGTTCGTAAGGGCCGTATATGTTCTTGCTCCGTTGCACCACCTGCCAGCCGGTAGCGACACCTCCGGCAGGGTGCATGATATAGTAATACCCGTTGCGTTTGTAGAGTTTCGTTCCTTCGCTGGTGGGGTGCTCCTCGTGTCCGTCGAAGATAATCCGGCTGGGAGTCTTGACCGCCAGACCGTCCGCCGTCAGTTCCGCCATCATCAGCACGGATTTCAGCCCGAAGCGGCTGCCCGCTACGCCGTGACTGAGCCATACGCGTCCGTCCTCGTCCCATAACGGACAGGGGTCGATATAGCCCTTTGCCGGCATCACCAACACCGGTTCTTCCCATTCCAGCGGAAAACTGATTTCTGAATTCTGATAGCTGATGGCTTTGCTCCTCACGCAGTAGATCCCCCTATCCGGGTCGCCGTAGTAGATCCAGATGCGCCCCTCATGCTCGCGGATGGCAGGCGCCCAAACGAAATTACCTGCTACCTTGTCGCCCTCCTGATAGCCCGGCAGGCGGTATCGGATAGCGGCATCCACAATCTCCCAGTGTACCAAGTCTTTGGACGCTAAGATCTGCAATCCCGGCACATTGTTGAACGACGACGAGGTCATCAGATATGTATCCCCTACACGGCACACATCCGGGTCGGAGTAGTCGTACGGCAGGATAGGGTTCGTGTAACTCGGTACGGCTCCGTGAACTGCTAACACAAAACTAATACTTGTGAACAAAAATAAATACAATCGTTTCATGGTCTGAAATGTTCATATTCAAATGCGCTGCAAAATTACATAATTTTTTGCATATACGCAAGTCTTGCGCCCTCATTTCCACATAATTACACCTTTTTGGAGAAAAAATATCCTTTCTCTCTAAAAAATATGACCATTTTTGTATGCATCAATACAGCTGAAGCACAGCTTATGACCTTTTGTTAAACTTAAATACAATACAATGAAATGGATGTGCCGAGCACAGGACACCGCAGGCAGAAGTCGGCAGAGCCGATTGCCCGCATTCGATGCGGGCGCAATGAACAAAGAAAAAGGGCGGCATAGTATGCCGCACAATGAACGCTGCGAAAGCCCGATAATATCGAGCGGAACTACCAAGAAAGAGGCGGCTATATCATAGCCGCACAACAGACGAAACAAGAGCGGCAAATCTGATTTGCCGAGAAAGGAAGAAAAAGCCAGCCTGCTTGGATGGGGAGCAGGCTGGAGTGAATGATGCTCGGCGGACTAACGCCGAGAGTTAAACCGAGAGATCGAGTTATCGGGTCATCGAGATAGCGAAAGGGGATATTTAACCTCTATTGCTTTTTAAATTTGAAGTAGTAGTCAAACTCAAATATAACTACCAATTCATCTTTTGAAAGAGAATCAATTATAAACATAGCACTAGGTTGAGTGCTATTACCATAATAAAAATCAAGATATTTACCATTTCGTTCATATCTGCCACTTCCATTTCCAAAATATCCTTCCGCTACGAACTTATCATCGTCGGAAAATGTCACCCTTGTGACTTGCTGTGTCCATGCATGATACGTGGTTTCTTCCGAGGTCCGCCATTCGGTTAATTCCCATTTGCCGTTCAATGTTTGTTCCTGTGGTTCGTTAGCATTCTTGCACCCAACAAGGCTTGCTGCACATACAAGCAGCAATAAAAAAATCTTTTTCATTTTGTAATAAATTTAATTGTTTATATTATTGTTAACACTACCATAGTATGGTAATTATTTATCTAAGTTTCCTTTTATTAAAGATGCACCAGCAAGTGCCAATAATCCATAGAAAATAGGCTCCATGTTTAAAGCCGAATCTAAAGAAATCTTCATTATACTCGGTTCCAGATGAAATACATCTACTTCTGTATAATGTGAAAAGCCTCTTTCAAGATAATTAATAGACGCAATAATTGGTGGTACTAATAACAGTAATCCTAATTTTGCTTCCCAATTAAGTTTCCATATTTTTTTTACATGATTTAGAAACCAAATCTTAATTATAATTAATATCTTCTTCATAACAACATATTAAAACCATATAAATACAATCCACAAAATACCCTTTATTTCGGATAATATAGGGTCTATTAAAAGGACCTCCCACAGGGGATCGATTTTGCAATACTGCACAAAAAATATGACTGTCATAATTTGGCTCATAATGGCATAGAGCCATGCAAGAATTCCTAAAAAGGAGTTGAAAATATCTTTCATAATATTTTAGTTCAATAGTTCGTTAAAAATTTGACTTAAATTAGTTAAAATATGATCGCTAAACGGCTGATTTTAGTCCGAATAGCATGAGTTCTTTGAAATAGTG
>JAGKVE010000098.1 GCA_021152555.1 Bacteroidia bacterium
CCCGACCTCCCCTCAAGGGAGGGAATCCGGCAGCAGACACTTCTCCTCCCTTGAGGGGAGGTCGGGAGGGGTTGTTTATTCCCTCGTCGAACTCCATTTGGAAACCGGACGTACCAACCAGATCCGTGTTCACCTCGCCTCCAAAGGATGTCCCGTAGTAGGCGACCGCAAATACGGGCACGGCAATGAGTCCTCTCCTATCGACCGCCTCTGCCTCCACGCCAAAGTGCTGGAGTTCATCCACCCCGTTACCGAACAGAAAGTCCGCTTCGAAAGCCCCGCTCCTAAAGAATTTAATAAACTAGTCTCCTAGGATCATAGTGCCTTAGTACCCTAAAAAAAACATACACCATTATGCGCAAAATCCTTACACTTTTAGTTCTGTCTGCGTTGCTTCTTCTCCCTTCGCTTCAGGGAGGGGACGGGAGTAGGCTTTCCGCCAAACGACGCGTGCATACGATCGGCGACAGTACCATGAGCGACTATAAACCCGCCGCCACGCCTAAACGCGGTTGGGGAATGTACCTGCAGGCGTTTTTTAACACCGATTCGGTAGAAGTCAACAACCGCGGCAAATCGGGTGCTTCCACCCGTACGTTCTATGAGACTGACAACCTCTGGCCCTCCGTCAAGAGACAGATGAGAGCAGGTGACTACCTCATCATACAGTTCGCCCATAACGATGAGAAATGCAAAGGAGAGGATGTCTATGTGCAAAACGCCAAGCTCCGCGCAGAAGGCAAGGACACCATCACCGACATGCGAGGTACCGAACCAAACACCACCTATAAAGAATTTCTCCGCACCTACATACGCGAAGCACGATCCATGGGCGTCACGCCGATCCTTATGTCACCTATCTGCCGCGCATATTTCCAAAAAGACGGGACGATTAACGATGAAGGAAGACACAAATTAGTCGAAAGTAAAGATTACGTCAAAGCGATGCGCGAGGTCGCTCAGGAGATGTGGGTGCCGTTTCTGGATATGACGGCACGCAGCCGGGAGTTCTATGAGCAGCAGGGAAAGGAATATTGCATGGCGAACTATTTCAATTGCGGCGACAAGACCCATACTTCCGCCGCCGGTGGAATGGCTATCGCCTCATTGGCTTACGAACTGATAATTAACTCGCCGGAGTTGGAAGAACTGAAATCATGGACTGTCTTCCCGTCCAAGGAAGCCTATAGCGCCTATGCGCAGCGCATTGAAGACGCCGGCAAGAAAGCCGCTTTCGCTGCCAAAGGGACACCATTCAGCGAGACACTGGCTGTGGTAAAACTGGAGAACCTCCAAACGAAGAAAAAATCACAAATCCTTCCTTTGGAAGGTGCCTGGCCCGCAGGCGAGATTGACGAGGTCGCTAACCGCTATATCGAATATACGATAGCCGCAGAGAAGAAAAAAGGTCTCGTCATCGAGACGATTGAGTTGACCGCAAAAGCCAAAGGCGGACCGGGGATGAATATCCATATCAACTATGGGTTCGGCGACCTGTTCAGCGGCGTTACCACTATTTACGAGAATACCGCCCTGCCCAAAAACAAAAAACTCGTCATCAAACTCAATCAGCCGATTCTTGTACCTGCCGGTCAAACACTCCACCTGCGTATCCTGCCATGGTATGACTCCAACGGCAAGCCCCAAACAAAAAAATACTTGCAAATAGGCGAACTGAAAGTAACCGGCAAAAGGCTGTAAAACGAAGTTAATCGCGCCCTTGCGGCAGAGAAATGAGTATTCAGGGAATGGAAGAATCCTCCTTTATATTATCACCTCTCTCTTCTGATTTCTCGGATGTTTGGTCGGAGCCTGAATTGCTGTCCGCAGAGGGACACAATGCCTTGTATGTAGCCACTCGTTTCGGACGCAGGTACGTGCTCAAAGCGTTGGCGGAACCTTACCGCGAGTCCACGCCGCATATTGAACTGCTTCGCAAGGAGTTTACTATCGGAGTCGGAGTGGATCATCCGAATATCGTCCGGCTGCTTGATTTCGGGCACATGGGCTCTATCGGTTGGTATATCCAAATGGAGTATATCGATGGCATCACGCTGGATCAGTTCCTTGAAACGAACCCGCCTGCTGCTATCCGCCGCCGCATCATTGAGCAGCTCCTTGACGCCCTTTCTTGTCTGCATGAGCGGCAAATCATCCACCGCGACATAAAACCCGCTAATATTCTCATCACCCGTAACGGCTCTACGGTCAAACTGATTGATTTCGGAGTGTCCGACACGGATGATTATGTTACCTTCAAACAACCTGCCGGTTCGATGGCGTATATCGCGCCGGAACAATTGGAAGGAAAACCTATTGACAACCGCGCGGATATTTATTCCGTAGGCAAAATCATTGCTCTTCTGTTCCCACATCGCTATCGGCTTATTGCCCGTCGTTGCACGCGGACTAACTCTGCTGACCGGTATTCTTCCTGCGCGCAGGTGTTACGGGCTATTCGTAGAATTGACAGAGTACGTATATGGCTGCAGGTATCGCTTATCTTTTTATCCGTATTATGCATTGCAGGATGGCTCATGTATGCTGAATACCGGCAAGCCGAACTCAAACATAGCGAACAGGAGCAGAGTCTTTCCACAGATATTGATTCGCTTCTTAAGGTTAATGACGAGCGTCAAGCCAGAGTGGATTCTCTAAACCGCGTTGTGAATAATTTGGAGAAACAAATCAATGCTCCATCACCTAAAGTTATGTTAGATGCTAAAGCGCGGCAAATGTATGCTGATTATATCCGCTCTACGCGCATCGCGATTTCAAAAAGAGACACGGCTGCTTTGTTGCAAAACCATCCAACACCTGCCGATTTGTTCTGGCAACGTAGAGAAGAGGTGCTGGATTCTATTTCAAACGATGAACTAAAAAGCTATTTCGATAGCCGTTTGCGGCATCATCATTCTACAATATACATGCCGTTTATCAGAGAGATAGCAGAAGAGCGGGCTCAGTTTATGCCTTCTCCGAATGATTGGTATCAGATGGGAATAGATATGGGTTTGGGATTATGGTAAAATACTAGTGATGCGTTAACTTTTAAAATATTTTTGTAACTTATTGTTAATAAGTATGTTACAAGCGTTCTTTGACTTTTCGATTTGAAAAATTTTTCTCTGCGAGACATCTGTCTATGCCTTGAGGCGCACAAGAACATTCTTTACCATATGGGCTTTGGTAACACCGTAGATTCGACATCGCTATCTCGTGCCAACGAGCGTAGAGACTACCGAATTTATGAGGAGTTTGGCTACTACCTGATAAAGCTTGTAAAGCCATATTACCGTAATACAAAGCTGCCAGATGTAGATGCGGATAACGCGCTATTTGCTTTGGACTCAACGACCATCTCAACGAGTATCAAACTGGCAACTTGGGCGTTGGGTAAGTACGGCAAAGGAGCCGTTAAGATGCATACGCTGATAGATCTACGCGACAGTATACCAACACAAATCCACATTACGGATGGTCGTTGGCACGATAGTAACATGCTGGATCTGCTGCCTATAGACGTCAATGCGATATACACGGCAGACAAGGCGTACGTTGACTTTAGAGCCATGTGGACTATCCACCTTGCGGGTGCCTATTTTGTGATGCGACCCAAAGATAACATGCGTTACACGATAGTCGAGACACTAAGCGAAGGAACTCGCGGCAGTACTATCTGCGGAGACTATGCCATCCGTGTGACGACCTACAAAGCCAAGCACGATTACCCTGCCGACATGCGGCTTGTAAGGGCTATCGATACTGAAAGCGGTGAGATAATAGACTTTATTACCAATAACTTTGAGATAAGTGCATTGGACATCGCCAATATCTATCGACATCGTTGGGATATAGAAGTCTTTTTCAAGTGGATCAAGCAGAACATCGTTGTTAAGACGTTGTGGGGCTACTCCGAGAATGCTGTTAAGACACATCTCTGGTCTGCGATATGCGCTTATCTGCTTTTGGCTCTTATCAAGGCCAAGACACAAAGCAAATACACTATCACGGAAGTCGCCATGCTGCTGTCCGCATCCGTGTTTGAAAAGACGGATTTAACGGAACTGCTTACCCATCCAAACGACCGGCTAGTCAGCCTTCTTTCAAATCAAAATGTCAAAGATCAACAATTGAGTATTATTTTTTAATTTTTGATGCGAAAGTTAACGCATCAGTACTAAT
>JAGKVE010000053.1 GCA_021152555.1 Bacteroidia bacterium
TGCCGGACTGAAAATAGTCATCCAAAACTTGTTGTTTGAACGATTGAGAATAATGATTTAGTGTTCGCTTCATAAAACTAAAATCTTAAAATTTGACACTTTTTATTCGTTTTATGAGTAAACCTATTTCAGTATAAGACAGAGAGACAAAAAAAGCACAAAATCGCCCTCTCTCTTGCGTATGTCAAAAAAGTTAAATATTTGGTGTAACGTCGAGGGCACCGACACGGCATAGCCGTCCCACCTCGAAATTACATCCGCACATTTGTGCAAATAACAAGGCTTTGCAGCACAAAATACAAATGAATTTGCATTTTCCTGCCGAAATCCTTGTGTATTTCAAATATTTTCAGTAACTTTGCAGCACTTTTTAATCGAGTGCTGCCAAGCACGAGAAAAATGGCTACATCAGCCGAAAGTTGCAAAGACGATGGAAATACAGCATTTACATAGTATTCAGGATATATCCAAACAATACATGACCGGCGACTTGCCTGTTTTTGTATTGTGCTCGGATACGCAGCAGTATATCTGCAAGTACATGCGCCCGAATGCTACAATAGCCTACAAACTGGCTTGCGAGTATATTGGAGCCGTGTTTGCAGAGACATGGAAAATCGCCACTCCACCATTTGCCTTGGTGCAGATTATGCCGGCGCATTGGACTTCAGTGACTGCTTCGCATAGTTCGTCTGCTCCATCTATCGGTTTCAAGAAAATAGAAGGGGTGATAGATATCACGCCGACAACTTTCCGACAAGTGGAGGCAAATGCGAATACCTTATACCAATTACTGAAAATCGCCCTTTTTGATTTCTGGATTGCCAATGAGGATCGAACGTATAACAATGCCAATTTGCTGTATGATATAGAAAACGAGCGCCTGATATCCATTGACTATGGCGGAATACTGAATAACGTGACCTTTGATTTTCCTTTGTCGCAACTGACAGAAACGGATAGTATTCTTGGGGCGGATATATTTGCACATATTGTCAAATCTGTATCATTGAGGCAGTTAGAAAAGGCGGTAGAAGAATTAGAAAAAGATTATTTATTATGTATAAATCGTAGCAAGAAACAAGCGGGTTTATTAGCCGGAATGCCAAAAGAATGGGCTGTTCCGGTTAATAAAACAGAGACCAAACTAGAAGAATTATTCTCTCCGGAATGGTTAAGAACCACTTGGAAGAATTTTGTGGAATGTCTAAAATCGAACAGCAATTATGGAAAATAATCTTCAATACAGCATTATTTACGCAGACATCCGTCCAGAGATTAAAGAGCGGTTAAGTCTGGGCGTTTTGACAATAGAGCAGAACAAGGTGAAGGTGTACTATTCCCAAAAGAAATTGGGGATTGTCAAATTACTTTATACGCCTAAGGAGTATAAGGCTATATCCTCTATTGTCCGCAAAGAACTGCGCGAGTTGGCATCGGTTGAAACGCTGAAGTATCTTACGCGCTATTCTAATAACTTAATCTCGTTTTCACCAATACAGAGCATAGACAAAACGCAAGCCAATATCAACGGCGAGTGGTTATACAGAAATTACGTCTATGACGCAGCAACGGCGTAACATTTTCTACGTATTAAAGAGAAAAACAAACACAGAAACAAACAACAAAATCCGCCTATGGCCTAAGGCAAAAAATATATGATTGAAAAATAATGGCAGTACGCAAAATCAATATTGACGACTCGGAAATATCGGTCATCTTCGGTTTGCACGATGAGGATTATATTTGTCTGACAGACATGGTGAAAGCCGGCGACAACAGCGATAGAACAAATATTGTTATTCAGAACTGGATGCGCCGTAAAGATACCATTTCGTACCTCGGTGTATGGGAAAACTTGCACAACCCTGACTTTAAAAGCATCGAATTCGATGCAATTAAAAATGCCTCCAGAAACTCAACCAGATAGCCATCCAACAAATGACCGTTCTAGAGAATGTGAAAAGCAAACATATTTTGAAAGGATAAAATAAATCGTCCCTCTCCGAGACGTTAAAACTGAGAAAGACAAGCGCAAAGCGTTGCGCAGACATGTTGATATTCACGCAGTAGAGAAATCGCCAAATTCAAAGCAGTTTGAATATAAGAAACACAGAGAAACCCGATTAGTGGTTTACTTGTGTGTTTCTTGGGCGTTTGGCGATGCCCTTCTACTGCGACAAGTGAACCACTATTTTAAATGATTATTAAAAATGACAGACACTCTATACATAATAGGAAATGGCTTCGACCTTAATCATGGTCTACAGACCTCATACCATGATTTTAAGAAGAACTATGCAGAGTGTAAGCCTGCTTTGTGGCGAGTTCTCGAAAAATTGTATGGAAATAAGTTAGACGAGTATTTATGGTGGAGTAACTTTGAGGAAATGCTTGGAAAAGTTGATTACGAACATCTGGCAGATTCTCTCAATGGAAATGGAAAAACAGTAGGCTCTTTTATTTCCAAAGACTTCTTCGCTCACAACCTTAGATTCTTTTTCGGAGATTGGATAAAAGGGGTTGATGACAGTATTAACACAAGTAATATTAAGAAAAGGAATGATATTAAAAGTGACGCATATTTTTTCTCTTTCAACTATACAACATTATTGGAAAAAGTTTATCATGTTGAAGACAATAATGTGTGGCATATACATAAGTCCGTTAAAGACCTCCGGAGCGATGAACATGCCATCATTGTTGGGCATGATTCCAATCTTGCGCAATTAATGAGATCTGCAGAGAATAGTAGTGTGAGAAAGGAACTTTCATATTCGTATATCGATGCTGTTAATAGAGAAATTGAAAAAGGGGTAAAGAATGTACAATCGATTATTAAGCAAAACGACTTTAGCCAATATGATAGCATCAAACATTATATTATAATGGGGTTCTCAATGAATGAAATAGATATACCGTATATTAAAGAGATTATTCGTGTAAACAAATACATTGCGATGGCAGATTGGACAATATATTACCATTCAGAAAATGATGCTATTTTAAAAGAAAAACTAATGGCTGTTGGGATTAGTAAAATGAATATCAAAGAACCCATGTATTGGTAATTATAAACATCACTTCTACCGAAGCCGTGGCTATCATGGTAAATTGGGGAAATCGTTAACACTTATAGAATAAACTTAGTATGCAAGAATCAAAATTTGAGAAAATAGCATCTAGCTTAGACGAGTTATTCCTAAATTACATAAATTTGGGAGGGTTAGATTGGATTGGATTTAGAGGGCTTCTATTAGGTCTTTATCAAAGTTTATCTATTATTGGCAAATTGTCCGTATTGGACTCTTTGCTTAACTTAGAAGAAGATGTATTTAAACGCGATTCGGAGTTAATTCAGGCATGGGATGATGTCTGTGCTCATAGTAAGGACAAACCAGAAGAGCGTGTAATTAAGTACTTGATAGAAGCGATAGGGAATTATAGTCATGCATTCAAAATTGCTCGCAGTAGGGGCTGGGATCTTGCCGAATTATGTGCCGAACATCATATTTATCTTCGGGATATAGAAGTCAAAGAACTGGGGGAACAAGATTTTCACGCAAATTGGTATGACGCTCGAAATAGCGATGGTGTATATGACTTCTCTTCTCAATTTAGCTTTGTACATAAACAAGCATGGGTTGATGGTTATTACTCTGGTTTTGTTCTCAATCCCAAAGGGAAGGACCATGAGTTAGTAATAGGGGTCGCAAATTCTGGCCGCAAGCAGAAATTAAAAGGATATAAGGAATTGTTAGCTATTATTGAGGAAGAAAGTAAACAGGCATATTCAGATGATGAAGAATACTCCAAGGAGCACAAAAAATCCGTGAAGTTAATCAAGGTTTGTAAAGAGTTAAATATAGCAATGTCTACTCTCATTCAGTGGTGTGAACAAAATGGAATAAGTGTGGATAGTGATCCCCATTATCTTTTGTCGGATGAATTGTACGAAAAATTGAAACAGCATTTCGCACACAAACCGGATGCGGGTGTACAATTAGATGGTATTTACGGGTGCGATGCCATCAATAGCGATAGTGACTGTTATCCCCAAGATGAATATGACACATTGAATGATGCTTTTGAAGGAGAGGTAGATTTATATAATGATTGGTTAATGAATTAGCAAAATGACAAAGCAAAAATTCCACATCATATTAACAGTTGCTATAATTATTGATTTTGTACTATCTATCGTTGTAGGTGTGCAAGTTTATGCATCTGATATTAAGTTGAGTGATCCAAGTAATGTGTTCTCTTGGTTCAGTTTAATACTACCAGCTGTTATTTCGTATGCCGCTTATCAGGGACTTAAATACTTCTTCAACCCAAAATTAGGTCTTGTCGTGGCAATAACTCTAATGGTTCTATCGCTTATTCTTTTTATAACGATCCCTTACTTTAACCAAGAAGCTGCTGCTGTCATAGAAGCGTTTAACTTCGGCTTATTGGTTTTTGCAATCGGTATGTTTTGCATCTATAAGCTCTTGCAGAAGCATTTTGATAACTATCAAAACTTAGAGTGATTTCTAAGATATTTTACTAAACCAACTATTCCAACACACTTAACTCAATAATAGATTATGGGAATTGAATATAACATTGATGAACGCCTTTACAATAGCCTTTGTGCTGGTGTAGAAAAATGGTTTGAGAAAAACAAAGCATATGTTGGCATGCACAAATGGGAATACGGAAATGGAATGAGCTTGTCTTCCAAGGACATTATTTTGGGAGGCAAGAAATATGACGCAGACTTTAGCGTTAACATATGTACAGACACTCGTTTAGAGCGTAATCGCTTCTCGTTTATTATCTCGCTTAACTTTCGCGATGTCATTTCTAAAGAATTAGAATATGAAAGCAAATTAGACATATTAAATGTTATTAACTGGTATAATGGTAAAGTCCGTGGGTGCATAAAATATCATATGTGGAGAAATATTGGTATAACAACAGATTTCTACTTTTACAAAGGAACTGTGATTGCGGACGATGAAATATCAAGAATCTTAGATGAGTTCTTTTTTAATGATTATCTTGACGAACTAGCAGATGTTATCGCTTCTGGACTTTTTAAAATCCCAGACCATAGTCCAATTGAGCAGACCAAATCTGCGATTTCCATGGATGTATTGGATGATACGACCCCATTTTAGAACCCGCAAAACTATACTAACTATGAAAAAACTATTATTTATCTTCTCCCTCGCGCTCACATTATGTGCTTGCGGAACTAAATCCAACGAGAATGCAGCAACCTCCGTAGAACGCTCCGCGTCCGATTCACTTGGCTTCTGGTGGAAACATCATGATAGTGTCAATCATGCGCTCGTCCTAACCGCTGAATCAATATGGCAATTCGGGCGACATGACGAGGATATCTATGATTGGAACTATCAATTGGATTGGTTCAATGTGTGCCAACAGGTGCTTATTGATGCCTATGATTCTATACACCCGGGCACAAGAACCAAAGACAAAGACCTGCTCATGCTGGAAGAACTGGTTCAGTTCTTCGAAACTGATCCGGATTATTCCACTATGGGAATGATCATTGCGTATGATTTGGATGATAACTTTGTTATGTACAAATCTGTTCGCAATACAAAAGCCATCCTTGACACACGAAAAGGACGCTCCTTTATAAAAGAGGTAAATGCTTGGAATGACTTCCACCGACTCTTGAATAAGTTTTGTCTCAATATGTTGTACTTGGGTTGGTTTGGCGGAAGTGGGGCAGGTCTCGCTTGTACCGCACTCGCAGGCAACATAAGTAACAGGCGTTTGGAAGATGTGGAGCGTCTCAACAAGTTCTACCACAACGAGCTACCATTGTCTTCACTTCTTTGTACCGACACTTCGAACGTCCAATTCGAAAATGCCGTTGATACTGTCTTGGAGATACGAAAGATGACACCCGAGATCCGTGAATGGTACACGGATTACCAAGCCGAGAATTATGAAAGTGAATACAATGAAACGATTGCCTGTCGTGACTCACTCATAGAAACCTACCACAACTGGATCTCCGTCCGTGAGGCTCTACTCGGATTCGACAACACAAGCGCTCACAAGGACACCATGACGGCTGTTGTTCGCGAACTTGTTTTAATCTCCGGCGAAGAATGACTCCAATTCAATGAAACGAACATTGCTCATCATATTGGCTTGCATCATTGCAATCCCATTCCTGCTGATTGCAGGTTATCTTTCTTATAGTTATTCAGTGGATGCTTATGCACGGCAGATACTAAAGAAAGCAGCACCCGATGCCGTTAAATTCGACTATCAGACATACGAAACGAGCAACGGTGCATATGATGCGCATTTCTATAAGTTCACGGAATACAATGCTGAATATACCAAGGATTGGGAAACCGAAACTACCACTGACTATGACTTCAAAGTCAAACACGTTCATTCCGGTCCCTTTACCTGTGTAATCAGCATCAATCCGTCCGCACAACGCGCCACTATAGAGTACCACAGTTCATTCCTTGAATAACTCCGTCTTTTCTTTGTTTTTTATCACTCGCTTCGCGAAACAGAAAGCTATTTTTGGGGGACATTCATATACATTCCAACTACCTTCCATTTAGACGATCATTTCGCGACCATCCCGAACGTGACTATACTATGCCTATACCTTATTCTTAACAATCGTATACCTTTCAACTGCCCTCTAAAAACCTTCCAATCAGCCACTCTCGCGCCACTCTCGCGACACGTTGAAAGGTCTGCTTATTCACTCATTCACTGATTCACGTAAAAACATGTGTTCAATTAAGGAAAGATCATGTGTATAGCGAGGAGTAGCGAAGCCCATAAACTATGCAGATAGCGTATATACCCTTCGGAGCAAGCGCTCCCCTGCGCACATACTTTCGCGTACCCCATCGCGAAAGTATGGCTCCGAGAGGGTATATACTATATCGCTCGCTGAGCAATGGGCTTCGAATGTGGATGGAAGAAATGAAAAACTTGCGAGTTTTAATGAGAAATTATACCTAATGAATCTAAATCATGAGCAACTTTTTGAGAAAAAGAATATTTCCCTGCTTCATTTAAATGCATTGGATTTGCAAATTTAGTAGTATCATTACCATATTCGTTTTGGTAATTCAATATATGTATTCCTTTATTGTTAATATGCTGATAAATTAGTTTCCAAAATGAGCCCATATCGAAATAAGAAGCTCCATCTTTTATATGAATAGGAGAGCATATACATATTAGTTTAACATCATTTTGTCGGCATTCTTCTATAAAAGTGTCAAGCAATGATAATATTTCAGGGTCTTGCTCTAACTTTTGAGGATTACCAAGATAATTCGCATTCCATTTCTTCGAAGAATTATTAGGTGTTTTTTCATTATTGATTGTTTTTTCGTAGTCCTCATATATCTTTTTTATTTTCCCTCTATATTTATAAGTCATAGATAATTTATCCGCCCATGACAACTCAGGACATAATTCGTAATAAAATTGAAATTCAGGCCTATTAATATATGGCAGTAACTAGGTAATATATATATAGGATTAACGTAGTCTAAAAAAGCCCAGGGCCCAATTTCTAATATTACGTATTCAGGAGAAGAATTATTCTTTAAATATGTTCTCCACATTACATGATATTGATAGTTGAATGGATAACCAGACCACCCAAGGTTTATACATTTTTTATGTAACTGTGCAGATAATATAGAATCAGAATAGGAATCTTCTGCTCGTGAGTTTCCTAAAATCACCAAATCAGGGTTTTCGTTAACATAATTTGTAACAAAGTTAATCCTACAATAAGGATGTTCATCCTCTATTGTGCATGCATAACGTTCCCATTTATTCAAAATCACACTCCAAAATGTGACAAATACTATAGCAAATAATACTATTGTAGTTAAAAATCTTTTCATGAACTAAAACTGGAAATAAATAAAACTCTTAACCTCTGTTACCATAAATATATATATCATTGTGATTATTATGGAATATACAGACCAACGCATTACACAAGAAAGATGGGATAATTCGAGTCCATGTGCTTTGTCTCTTTGAACCCACTCTACCACAAGCATAATAATGATAAATATATTAGTTGGATAGACTAAATTATCATCTGGCAAGAAGAAACGGTAACTTGCGCGGAGGGTATCCCATTGAAGCATTCCCTCTATATAATGGAATAAAGAGGGCATACCAGTAGCGCGGAAGATGATCCAACCCAATACTACAAGTGCAAAGGTACAGAGGATTTGGAGGGCTTCTTTCCATGTGGGGAATAACCGTCCTTCGGCTACTTGGTTGGTGTATTTGCGGTTCTTGCCAAGAAGGATTAACGGGAGGAACAGCAATGCGTGGTATGCACCCCAAGCAATAAAAGTCCAGTTCGCGCCATGCCAAAAGCCTGACAAGAGGAAGATGACAAAGGTATTACGGACAATAATCCATTTCTTGTAACGGTCGGAATTTTGGATATGAGCAGGGATCTCCGGACGGCTGCCACCGAGAGGAATATAGACGTAGTCACGGAACCAAGTAGTCAAAGAGATATGCCAGCGTCTCCAGAACTCCGCTATATCGCGAGAAAAATACGGATTGTTGAAGTTGCGCATCAGTTTGATGCCAAAGAGTTTGGCAGTCCCAATAGCTATGTCACTATAGCCGGAGAAGTCTCCGTAGATCTGGAACGTAAAGAGAATGGCTGCAAGCAACAAAGTAGAGCCGCTTTGGGTATTGTAGGTTGACCAGACTTGATCTACGTATGTGGCGCAGTTATCGGCAACTACTATTTTCTTGAACAAGCCCCATAGGATCTGACGCATTCCGTCCGTCGCTTGGCCGTACGAGAACGTGCGTTTCTGTAGGAACTGCGGCAACAAATTTGTTGCGCGCTCAATAGGTCCGGCTACCAGTTGTGGAAAGAACGCAATAAACGCAAAGAAGGCGATAATATCCTTAGTCGGTTCTATCTTCCCCCT
Organism: Bacteroidia bacterium; assembly: GCA_021152555.1. Classification (GTDB taxonomy): domain Bacteria; phylum Bacteroidota; class Bacteroidia; order Bacteroidales; family Paludibacteraceae; genus Colicola. Next base: position 8,988 of record JAGKVE010000053.1, read on the forward strand.
GTACACATCTATAGAATAACTGAGCGCTTGGAAGGTATAGAACGAAATGCCGACAGGGAGAATGATTTTGAGCAAGAGGCTATCCGTGCTGATGCCGAACAAGTGCCCGAACTCGGATACAAAGAAATCATAGTATTTGAAGACCGCCAGAATACCGAGGTTAAGAACGATGTTGGCTATCATCCAGAATTTCGGAGAAATCAATCTCCTTCCCTTTAGGGAAGGTTGGGTTAGGCCTCTTCCGATAAGCAGACCGCTACCCCATGAGCAGAAGGAGGTAAAAGCAATCAGCAATAGAAACCGCCAGTCCCACCAGCCATAAAAGATATAACTGGCGACAAGGACAAAGGCATTTTGGATGTGCAGCGCCGTTTGTTCGCTCACATGCCAATAACGGAACAGTGAGTAACGCGGTCCGTTTGTGCCGGAGGGCGTCAGAAACCAAAAGAGCAGAAACACTATCGGCAGAAAGAATGCAAATTCCAGGCTATTAAATAGCATGATTGATAGTAATTACTTTGTTGGGCATACTATCAATCGTTGCGATAAGAAAAGTGCGAGTTTCTTATCGCGTTACCAAGGCAGTGTAGCAAGAAGCCTTTCCATACATAAGAAACTCACACTGAATGTGTAAGCATTTATTATTGTATGGAAAGCACAACTAACAACAGGCGGTTGCCTGTATTTTAAGTTCTGCCTCTTATTATTTCTTTGTTTTATATCCTTTAGTCGCTACACTTTCGGTAAACGCGAAATAATAGTAATGCTTTGTTTTTATTTAATTAGCGCAACGCTTTGCGCTTGTTTTCTCAGGTTTAACATCTCGGAGAGGACGATGTATTTTATTTTACTTGTTTTAATTACGCTCGGAGGCGTTACGCTGCGAAGCGTAATTGTAAACGTATTAGCACTTGTCGATAAATGGATTCATATAATACGCTTAATACGTTACACTTTTTCAATTACGCCTGCAAAGATACAGTTTTTTTTTGATATATGCAAATGTATTTGCAAAATTCGTTTTTGAGCGGGAGATTTTCAGTCGTTTATCCCAATACTTGTGCGGTGTGATTCTTGGTGTCCACTTTCTCTATAATACGCACTAAAACGCCGTTTTCGTCGAAGACAAATGTCTTCCGCAAGGTGCCCATAGAGACCTTGCCGTAGTTTTTCTTCTCACCCCATGCGCCGAAAGCCTGCAACATCTCCGTGCTCGGATCACTCAGCAGCGGAAAAGGCAGTGCATTTTTCTCCTTGAACTTCACATGCGAAGCGACGGAGTCTTTGCTCACACCGAACACCTGATAGCCTTGCGATAGAAAGGAATGGTAGTTATCGCGGATATTACATGCCTCCGCCGTGCATCCCGGAGTGGAGTCTTTCGGATAGAAATAAATCACGGTCTTTTTACCGATGAGGTCTTTCTCCGTCACTTCTTTTCCTGCCTCGTCCAGGACTCTGAACGCCGGCATCTTGTCGCCTATCTGTAACATATCAAAGTTTTTTTTCGCTGCAAAGGTACTGCTTTTTTGTGAAATGTGCAAATTTATTTGTATAAAACTTGCGTATGTCGATTTTATGTTGTACTTTTGCAGTCGGTTTATTCAAAATATAGTATATGAGTCATCACCATCATGAGCATACGTCCTCGCAAGCGACGGACAAAGGCATGCGCCGCATATTGATAATCAGCATCAGTCTGAATCTCCTATTCGTCTTTATCGAAGCGGGAGTAGGCATCTGGAAAAACAGCCTGTCGCTGCTGAGCGATGCAGGTCATAACCTAAGCGATGTATTTTCACTGGCTTTGGTTCTAATCGGTTTTTACCTTGCCCGTCGCGCGGCAAACAGCCATTACACCTATGGATATAAAAAATCTACTATTCTGATCTCTTTACTGAATGCTCTCCTACTATTAGTTGCCGTTGGTATCATTATTGCCGAGAGCGTTCACAAACTCCGCTCTCCGATGGCAATAGACAGTGCGGCGATATCATGGACGGCCGGTATAGGAATACTGGTGAACGGAATCACCACCCTTCTCCTTTTGCGCGGTCAGCAGAATGATTTGAACATTCGCGGTGCCTTTCTGCATATGGCAGCAGACACGATGGTGAGCGTAGGCGTTGTTATCAGCGGAATCATTATTGCCTTTACCGGATGGTATATCATAGATCCGATTATCAGTCTGGTTATCGCATTGGTAATCCTGATCAGTACATGGGAGTTGTTGCACGACAGTGTCCGGCTGGCTTTGGACGGCGTGCCGGAGGACGTAGATATAGACCACCTGCGCGAGCACATAGTATCCATACCTCATGTGGTGGGGGTGCATCATATCCATGTATGGGCGATGAGTACTACTGAAAATGCCCTGACTGCGCATGTCGTTGTAGATGACATGCAGCATGCCCACGAAGCCGTTCAGCAGATAAAACAGACTCTAAGTCACGAAGGAATCACTCATGTTACCTTGGAAACAGAGACACAGGATGACATGTGCGAAGAAAAAGATTGTCCTTAAGCTTTACTGGCACACTTTTTGTGACTAAACGGCGGCTTTAAAAATTGATATATACATGCCTAATCGGCAAAAAGGACAAATAATTATGAACTATTGTAAACTATGGATTGTCATTCTGGCAGTCAGTTGCTATTCTGCCTCCTTATCAGCAGGTGATACTATCCGATATACTTTAGCCTCCTGCCGCGAGATGGCCTTATCCAACGGAGCTACGAGCCGTTCGAGCCAGGAAGCACTCAAGGCTGCAGAATATAACCGCAAAGCAGCTTTGGCGGCTATGTTCCCCCGTGTGACCGCAAACGGCGCATACATGTGGAACTCCGAGAAACTGCACATGCTTGCCAACCAGACCCAGTTCAATATGGGTGTTGCAGGCGTTAACCCGGACGGAAGTGCGTATTTCAACTGGTCTCCCGAATCCGCATTAGAGCGTCTGGTAACAGATCTGGAAGGCAGCCCGCTCCAGCAACCGGTTATGGATATTCAGAATGAAGCGGGTCAGCAGATAGCCGACGCCTACCAGCAAGTATACAACACCATGACTGTTGATATGACCCATGTGGTAGTAGCCCACGTGGGCCTGACACAACCTATCTACACAGGCGGCAGGCTGCTACAGATGTATCGCATCGCGCAGTCAGCCGAACGCGTAGCAGCATTGGAAGCGGACACCAAGCATGACAATGTGATAGCCGCGGTGGATGAAGCCTATTGGCGCGTCGTATCCGTAGAGCAGAAGCATCTGCTGGCAGACAACTATTTCCGTCTGCTATGCAAACTGGAGAGCGACGTGACGGAACTGGTGAATGAAGGTCTTGCCACTCAATCCGACCTACTGAAAGTACGGACCAAAAGAGGAGAAGCAGAGGTCAAGAAACTGCAAGCAGAAAACGGTCTGACCCTCTCCCGCATGGCTCTGGCACAAATATGCGGTCTGCCATTGGGTTCCGTATTTACGCTGGATGCGACAGGTCTGGACGAGACCCATTTGGCAGCCGACACTATTGACGCCGCTTCGGCAGCCGCTAACCGGAAAGAGTTACAACTGGCAGAAGAAGCAGAGATAGTAGCCCGAAGCACTGCCAAGATGGCAGCAGCAGGTTTGCAACCGACAATAGTAGCTTCCGCCGGCTATCTCTATACCAACCCCTATGCCGAGAACGGCATCAAGAACGACTGGAAAGGTCACGGATTTTTCTCAGCCGGCGTAGTTGTGAATGTCCCTATTGCACACGCGGACGACATCTTACGGTACAAGGCCGCCAAACATGCCGCAAAAGCGGTTGCGCTGCGAGCAGAAGAGACACGCGAGATGCTCACCCTGCAAACCACACAAGCCAACCAGAAACTGATGGAGGCACAGCAGAAAATATCTCTGGCGAAATTGACCTGTAACAATGCAGCAGAAGTGCTGCGTATGGCAGAAGAGTCGTTTGCCTCCGGCATGATTTCATCATCCGAACTGATGCAGGCACAGACCGCCTGGCTGGCGGCGGCTACAGATCTCGTGGATGCCGAAACGGAAGCCAAAGTACAAGAAACCATGCTCCGCAAATATACAGGGAAGTTATAAGTTGCTATTCGAAATTTTCTATCAACAATAGTTCGTTAAAAATTTGACTTAAATTAGTTAAAATATGATCGCTAAACGGCTGATTTTAGTCCGAATAGCATGAGTTCTTTGAAATAGTGTTC
>JAGKVE010000099.1 GCA_021152555.1 Bacteroidia bacterium
ATTTACTACAATGGTAAATCATTATGAAACTGCCTTCGTTCTAACACCCGTTTTGTCTGAGCCGCAGACAAAGGAGGCAGTAGAAAAATTCGAGAATCTTCTCACATCGAATGGCGGTACCATTCTGAATCGTGAGGAGTGGGGTTTAAAGCAACTCGCTTACCCTATCCAAGGTAAAAATTCGGGTTTCTACTTCATCCTTCAGTTTGATGCAGAACCCGCTGTAATCGCTACCCTCGAGACCGAGTTCCGTCGTGACGAGCGTGTAATCCGCTTCCTGACAACGCGTCTTGACAAGTACGCTTTCGAGTATGCCGAGAAGCGTCGTGGCAAAGGTAAACAACAAAATGCAGAGGAGGCTTAATCATGGCACAGAATGACGAAATCCGCTATCTGACTCCGCAAGGCTCGGAGCAGAAGAAGAAAAAGTACTGCCGTTTCAAAAAATCCGGCATCAAGTACATCGATTACAAAGATCCTGAGTTCCTCAAGAAGTTCCTTAACGAGCAAGGCAAAATCCTGCCCCGCCGTATTACCGGTACTTCGCTGAAGTTCCAGCGCAAAGTAGCTCAGGCCGTAAAGAAAGCACGCCACTTGGCATTGCTGCCTTACGTAACCGATATGATGAAATAATTGTTTAACCGACTTAATTGAAAGGAAAAATTATGGAAGTAATTCTGATTCAAGACCTTGCAAACCTCGGTTTCAAGAACGACATCGTAAAAGTACGTGACGGCTACGGACGTAACTACCTTCTGCCGCAAAAAATCGCTATCATCGCCAACGAGTCCAACCGCAAACAGCTCGCTGAGAACCTCAAACAACAGGCTCACAAAGCAGCCAAGCTTTTAGCGGACGCTCAGGCACTCGAAGCTAAACTGGCAGAAACCGTAATCGAAGTAAAAGTAAAAGCTAACGAAGATGGTAAAATCTTCGGTACCGTTACCACACAAAACATCTCTGACGCCCTCAAAGCCCAGGAGATCCTGATTGACAAGAAAGTGATCACTATCGCTGAGCCGATCAAGCAAGTGGGCGAGTACACAGCGCAGGCTCGTCTCCATCGCGAGGTAAAAGCCGACATCAAGCTGAACGTAGTAGCTGAGTAAACTAGAGTATTAACCAAAAGATTTATGAAGGTTCGTGCAAATCGAGCGTAAGCTCGCTTACGCAACTCGACGAAGCCGAAGCTCCAGAATTTAAATTTCAATTTAAATTATGAAAAAAGGAATTCATCCCGAAAACTACCGCGTAGTGGTTTTCAAAGATATGTCTGACGGTACTCAGTTCTTCAGCCGCTCTACAGCAGCTACGAAGGACACCATCGAAATCGACGGCGTTCAGTATCCGCTGATCAAGCTTGAGATCTCGAACACGAGTCACCCGTTCTACACCGGCAAATCCAAGCTGGTCGACACCGCCGGTCGTGTGGACAAATTTATGTCCCGTTACGGCAATCGCAATCGCAAGTAATTGCGGTTATAATAAGGGCGGGCGATTGTGCTCGCCCTTATTGTTTTTATTAACTGTTTAACGTTTCTCTCGGAGAAACCATTTTTAACCTTTTAACGTCGCGAAGCGACATCTTAACATGCAAAGCATCTTATGGCGCGCCTTAGGCCGCAACACAATCATCTCTATCATCCTTTTCGGCGCATTATTAGGCCTCCTTTGGCTCGTAGAGACCTATCTCCTCCCTTGTGGGGAGGCCGGGAGGGGTTTGTTCCTCCACTGGCACGACCCAGCTTGGATTGTAGGTATTCCTGCTTCTATCATCGGAGTAGCGTATATCCTGACGATCCGCGACCCGAAAAACTACACCGGATTCTACGCCGGAATAATCATGTCTATCCTTTTGGGCATACAGTTCCTGCTGCAAGGACAGTTTGACAGCACCTTCCTCTATTTCTTTGTATTCATCCCATTCCAGATAATGTCCATTTACAAATGGAGTCGCTCCAAAGACGACGGCGGTGCCAGCTTTGAGCCCAAGTTCCTCGAGACGCCGCGTTTGATTCTTTCTATAGCCTTGCTCATTGCCATCACAGCAGGGGACTTCCTGATAATGAGTTATGTCAATTATGGTTCCTTAACTCCCTCCCTTGAGGGGAGGGCCTGGGTGGTGTTACTCCTAAACGGCCTCCTCATCTCTTCCTCTTTCCTCGCTAACTATTGGCTTATCTACCGTAAAACGGACTCATGGTTATATTGGTTCCTTTATAGTGTTGCCGGTATAGGATTGTTCATTATTGTCGGTAACGTATTCTCTATTGTGCTGTTCACGTTCTTCCTTGTCATCAACTCCATGGCAGGCATCGCATGGATCAAAGCCACAAAGAAAGAGAACCTGTATTGGGCAAAGATTTTTTGTAAACAATAAATCGAATATCGATTTCTCAACATACCGGCATATCGGAAATTATGATTAAAAGAAAAAGTGATACAGTACTCCGGGTCTCCGAACCTGCGCAGTTAATAGACTTCCTCATCGCCAAGATGGGCGGGATGGCCCGCTCGTCAGTCAAACAACTCCTCGGCCAACGCCGTGTGAAGGTAGGCAACGCCGTACAGACACGCCATGATTTCATGCTCAACGCCGGAGATGTTGTAACCATCTCTTCCGGACGTGGCAACAGCCAGCTGACACATCCCAAACTGCGTATCGTCTATGAGGACGACGACCTCATCGTTGTCAACAAACAACCCGGTCTGCTCACCGTATCCGCTACACTCGGCAGTTCGGAGACAACCGCCTACTCTATCCTGCGCGCGTACGTAAAAAAACAGAACGCGCGCGCAGGCGTGTACGTGGTGCACCGTCTTGACCGAGAGACATCGGGGCTGCTCGTTTTCGCACGGTCGCAGGAACTGCAACATTATATGCGGGAATACTGGCGCGAACTCGTCACCGACCGCACCTATATTGCCCTCACTGAAGGAGTGCTTGAACCGCGCGAAGGAAAAATAACAACCTGGCTCACCGAGGACAAACGCAATGCCGTGGTCTATTCCTCGCCCGTCGATGACGGCGGAGACATCGCCATCACGAATTACAAGACGCTAAAGACCACAAC
>JAGKVE010000100.1 GCA_021152555.1 Bacteroidia bacterium
ATGTTTTTGTCACGTATTATTACCTCCCGATACATAGCAGTTAACTGACTTCGGAGAGTATATTGACTTACTTCCCATGAGCACCGACGATTCTTTTAAAAAGAACCGACGATTCTCCCGCTTAGCACCGACGATTCTTTTGCTTAGAATCGACGATTCTTTTAGAAAGCACCGACGACTCTTTTTCAAGTCACCGTGGATGCTTGGAGAAGTCAATCAACTTCATTTCCAAAAGGAGTCATTTCCTGCTTTCACCGGACTCTTTTTCTCTTCATCAACTGAATCAGCAGACAACTTGACAGAAGTCATACTACATCAACAGACACCTCCCACGAGACCCTCCTGTTTTCTTGTTGACAAAACGTTCATATCGAACATACTGAACCCTGGTCATTTGCAGGGCCGTGCCAAGATTAGTGCTTGCTCTCTTGGAGGACGGGCATCAATGAGACGGAGTCTCTTCCTTGACTGGCACCCTGCAAGAAAGGAAACGATAACGAGTACTTTACCTGTCGTTTTCTACCCCACTTGATAATCTACTGTAACCATCCGAAACAAGCCGGCTTGACATGGCCGAAAAAAGAAATCGCAGGGGATTATCCTTGCGATTTCTTGTAGTAATAAGGCAACATCTCTCTGATCTGCTCAGGGGGAGTGTCGTCGCGCAGGTTGTCCAGGACATCAGTGAGCCACCGGAGCGGTTCGATGCCAACGATGTCGCAGCTCTCTATCAGCGAGTAGAAGATGGCATTGTCAATTGCTCCGCTGTCACTTTTGCTGAACAGGTAGTTCTTGCGCCCCATAACAGATGGACGCTGGGCACGTTCTACCGGATTGTTGTCGATGTGGTAGCGTCCGTCCAGGGCATAACGCCGTAGTTTCGGCCACTGTTTATAGGCGTAGTCAAGGGCCTTGCCCATGGGGTCGGCAGGGGTGCATTGTGTATGCACTGCTTCCATCCATTTTTCCATGGCGTCCATGATGGGCAGGGCCTTGGCTTGACGTTCGGCGGCTATCCGTTCATAGTCCGCACCCTCGTCTCTGAGATTGGCCTCAAGAGTGTAGAGCAGCTCTATCCACTTGACAGCCTGTGCTGCCAGCTGCGGATGTGAGGTCTGTGCGTCGGTGAACTTGCGGCGCACGTGTGCCATGCAGCCCAACAGGGTCACATTGTCCTGTAACTCAAAATAATCATACACACCATAGCCGTCGGTCTGTATGGCTCCGTGGAAGTTACGCAACTCTGCCCGCGGAACCGTTCCGGCCCTGGAGCCGTTCATATAGAGGAAGTAAAGTCCATGGCTCTGAGGCCGGTTGTCCAGGAACTGCCAGGCGTAGCCTTTGCGGCTTTTGCCCGGGGAGTCGGCTATCCGCCACGGGACCTCGTCAATCTGAAGGTAGTCACTCCCGAGGACTTCCCTACGCTGGGCTTCATAGAGCGGTTCGAGCTTCGATGCAACAGCATGCACCCAGCCATTTATCGTCGATGTCGGCAGCTTTACGCCTAAGTCAGCGTACTGTTTTACCTGTCGGTATTCGGGAAGGTGATAGCGGTATTTGTCTATGACTATCTGGGCGAGCATGTCCGCTCCGACGTGGTTGCCACCGATTATGGATTGCGGAGCCTTAGCCTGACAGATCCGCGGGTTAGGCAGAGCCTTGTCGGACTTGGCTCTGAGGATGGGACGTTCGATTACCTCGACCCATACCTTGGCCGGCTCGCGGTGAAGTATCCTTGTGACGTCCTTGCCTATGATGTCGTATTGGTCTGCGTCCACGCCTTCGGGCATAAGCGTTGTCGTGCGCTCCTCCAGACCACTGTAACGGTATTTGGCCGGCCGCGAGGGGGACTTGCGTGCAGCCTGCCTTCTCTTCAGAGCCGCCTTCTCTATATCTTTTGCCGCCTGTTCAATCTGGCTAGCCTTTTCATCCATAGCCTCCTGGAAAAACTCGTCAAACAGCCCGGGCTGATTCTCCGGCACTTTCGAGGCGATGCGGTCTGACTTTGCCCCATAGAGCAGGCGCTCAAGATAAGCGATGCGTTCATCCTTACGCCTGTTCTGTTCTTCCAAAATAGCGATTTTCGCCAATAAGTTCTCGTATATAGGGACTTTTTTCATACCTCTAAGTTACGAAAAATTAGCGAGATAGCCAAACTTTTTTGCAATTATTTTTGCTGTTTTCGGCATTATTTTTGGCATCGTTTTCGCTTATTTCAAAGCGCCGGCGACGGGCCACTTTCGGTGAGATTCCCTCCATCAGCAAGACTAGTTCGTCCCAGCGCATCGAGCGAAAACCGATGCCCGCGCGCAGGAAAATGCGCGGATGGAATCGCCCCCGCTCCAGCCGTTTGTAATACATGGCATAGCCACCGCGCTCCCAATGGAGCAGTTTCATAATGCGACGGCTCTTGCCCACGAAGATATACACGTCGCCATTCGTCGGGTCCAACCCCACTCTGCGCACCTGACCGCACATCCCATCCACCCCGATACGCATGTCGCATGGATGCTGCGACATGACAATGCGATTGTTTTCATTCAAATTAAACATGGCGTTTTTGGTTGCAAAGTTCACAATCAAAAGCGCCATTTAAAAGTCGGCTTGTTTCGGATGGTTACGTTTCTATGCTATTTGTGTGAGGCCAAAAAAAAGCGAGGGCACATACCGGAGCCTCGCTTTTTGGTGGTGTAATCAATATGATTATTGATATGATTTAGCGGAAGAAGTAGGTGGCATTGATAAACCACGTGCGGTGTTTTGCCGAATGGTCATCGAGCAATTTGGTTTTGCACGACTGACCTACCGAGAATTGATAGCCGGCTTTCACTTGCACCTTTTCCAAAATCTCACAACCGATACCCATCTGCAAATTGAGTGTCACAGGAGTGTAGCTCAGCTGGTCGGCACATTTGTTGTGACCTGCCAAAATCGAAATCACCGGTCCGGCAAATGCCATAGGCATCAAAGTGCTTTCAAAGCCATTGAGATTGTGGTAACGGAATTTCAGGTTGATGTGAATGTCGATGT
>JAGKVE010000054.1 GCA_021152555.1 Bacteroidia bacterium
GAAAAATTTGCATATATAAAAAAAAAGTTGTACCTTTGCAGCGTCAAAGGGACAATATCAATTATAAATTATGGTTGTATGAATACAGACAACTACACAAAACAAACAGTGCTCAATGAGATGGATGGGGGTAGTGCGTCTGTTCATCACTTATTGACGGCAGATGAATTTATCGCTCAAATGGAACCGCGAATTCGTAGTATGTTCAAATGAGACAATTCCGGATTTGCTAACGAAGTCAATAAACAACAACTTTTTGTTTAACTAAAATTGTATTATTATGAGTACTGCACAGGCAATGGTAAGTGATAGGTTGCTTTACGCGATGGGTGCCATGGTAGAAGATGAACGTAAAGTGTCGGCTGTAATCCGCTATATCCATTTGCTCCGTGATCAGCAGGCTCCGTGCCAGTTTACTGAAGAAGAAATGTGTGAGGCTTTAGCCCAAGCTACTGTCGAAGCTCGGGCGGGAAAAGGTATGACGCATGAAGACTTCAAACAGGAGATGGCATTATGGCGCAAATAAGATGGCAAACAGGTGCTCAAAAACACCTCCGGGCTATATTTGACTATTATTATACTCAAGCGTCTGCTGCTGTAGCTACGTCAATAAGAACGACAATTCTGGAGTACGTAGAGCGTTTACAAGAATTTCCTCTAAGCGGCAAGCGTGACACGTTGTTCTCAATAGAGGGAACGCAATACTACTTTTTAATAGTAAGATGGAGAAGACGTACCTACAAAGTGTATTATCTGTATGAAGATGGCATTTGTTCCATTTTGGCGATATGGGATTGTAGTATGAATCCGAATAAACTCAAAGATTGGCTGTTTGAATACTAAAATAACAACTAACAACTTTTTGTTTAACTTTAAATATTAACACTTAAAACAATTAACATTATGAAAAAAATCTTTTCTTTTTTCGCTGCTATCCTCTTTGCAGGTAGCATGATGGCTGACACGTATTCTGTCACAATTGATCAAAATGCGGGAGGAAGTAACAATGTTCACATAACTACTACAACAGCAAACTCATCGCAAGATGTATCTTATGAAAATGTTTCATGGGTAGCAGAGTGGACTGGAGAGGGAGTACCTACCAGCGGTAGTAAAATTCAATGCCAATTTGGAACAGGAAGCAAACTATGTTCAACTGTACAGTTTAGTACAAGTGATATTAATGGTGACATTACATCCGTGAAAGTAACTACTTGGGGAGCAAAATCTACAGGAGCTAAATGCAGCGTGAAAGTCGGCGCTACTGACTTTAAGAAAGGTGTTGAAACTTCTGTCTCCTTGTCAAATACGGTTTCAGAAGAGCATGAGTTTACTGGTAGTGCAAGCGGCGCGATTGTAATCGCATGGGAACAGACTACAGCAAAAGCCATATATGTGTCAAAAATTGAAGTGACATATACTCCAGATCCGAATGCCGTTGCCAAACCTGTTTTCGATCCGGAAGAAACTTCGTTTGAAGACAATTTAAATGTTAAACTAACTTGCGCAACTACAGGTGCTACTATCTATTATACATTGGACGAAACAGAACCATCTGCAAGTTCTACCCCTTATACTGATGCGGGTATTGATATCGACAAAACAACCACTATTAAAGCTATCGCAATTAAAGGTGAAGGAAAGAGTCCTATCGCTACGAACACTTACACCCCACAAGAAAAATTAACATGTGCTCAGTTCTCGGCATTATCAAATAGTACCACTATAAATCATTTGTTGAATGAGGTGGTTGTAACTTTTGTTGATGGTGAAGGAAAGAATATTTGGGTGAAAGATGCTTCTGGTGCGTTGTTACTCTATTATAGAGATGGTAATTATGGTCTCAAAGTTGGTGATGTGGTTAATAAGTTGAAAGGAACAAAAACTACTTATCAGACTAAAGTTGCAGAGATGGTGCCTACTCGTACGATATCAGAACTATCGGTTGTGTCAGGTGAAGCTCCTGCTCCTGAAGTGATGGCTAATGCTCCGACAGTAGATGATATTAATAAATATGTTGTTTTTAAAGGAATTTCTGTAGAAGGAGAGTTCGTTAGCGGTACGGCGTCTAATATAACAATCAATGTAGCCGGTACAGACGTTACTTTCCGTAGTAACTTCAAAAACGCTTACACTTTTGTGGCTGGCAAGAAATACGATATCGTAGGTATAGTATCATATTATAATAGCGCAATTCAAGTTAATTTCGTTTCTGCAACAGAAAGTACTCCTACCGCAATTGACAACACGGAGGCTGGTGTAAAGGCAACCAAGGTGCTGCGTGACGGTGTGCTTCTCATCGAGAAGAACGGCGTTCTTTACAACGCTCAAGGTGCAGTAGTCCGCTAAACGGATGACCGCCTACGGCTATAAGACCGTTACACTGTAGGACCGCTCTGCTGTAAGACCGTCCTACGGACTGTAAGAAAAATCAGCTCGCTTCGGCGGGCTGTTTTTGGGCAAAACCGAAAAAAACGAAGAAAAAATACACTTTTTTGCAAAAATATTTGGATTGTAACTAAAAAATAGTTACCTTTGCACAGAATTTCAAATCATGAGTTCGAAAGAGAAACTGATTAAGCGCTTCCTAGAGTTGCCGACAGACTTTACTTTTGATGAGTTGGAGCGCTTACTTGGAGCGCTGGGATACACCAAATCGAATAAGGGAAAGACCTCCGGTTCGCGGGTGGTGTTCAAAGATAAAGAGGGGCATCCAATAATGCTGCATAAACCTCATCCGGGAAATATAGTTAAGCATTATGCTTTGCGTCAGGTATTAGAAGAATTACAATTTAAAGGATATTTAAAATAAGTGTATTATGAATACGATTAGTTATAAAGGATATCTCGGGACGGTTAATTTCTCCGAGAAAGATGAGTGCTTCTTTGGTAAAATAGAGGGCATTGATGGTCTGGTTAATTTCGAAGGCGAGAGCGTGCATGAATTGACAGAGGCTTTCCATGAGGCGGTTGATGACTATATAGCCTACTGCTTAGCGGAGGGGCTTGAGCCGCGGAAGAGTTATTCCGGTCAATTGAATATCCGTATTAAGCCGGAGACGCACAGCCGCATTGCTGCGCTGGCAAAACAAGCCGGCGAATCTATTAACGCGTTTATCAGTCAAACCCTTGATACGCGCGTCGCCGCAATGCTGTAGACGGCAACAATTGTAACCACTTGAATTGTTCTTTTACAGCTCGCAGAAATGCGGGCTGTTTTTGTGTTGCCGGATGCAGGCGTCTCTTATTGTACTATGACGTACGTAATGCGAACGAGATGCGAACGGAAATGACTCAAAAATTACGGCTTATTACCGACAAAACGACTCGTCAACTGCGGCTATTTGACGGCTTTCATAATCAAAGGCGCGATTTCCGTATTGTCATGCCATCCGCTGAAGTTCTCTGCTCCGGCACCGATAGCGAAGACAGGCACAGCGTGTGCGGAATGGTCGCGGGTGGTCCAGCCGACACGGGCTTTCTTATTCAGCAGCGCAATACCCGCGTCGCCCAATTTGTTAATCGTCTTGTACATCGTCTTGGTGTCTTTCGTCTTATGATTGCAGGCGGCTTTGTAGAGCGCTTTCAGTTCTTTCTCTTCGTCCGCCGATATCTCCACCGCTTCCCAGAAACCTAACTGCTCGCGGTATATCTGCTGCACTTCCGCCCATGCGGGTTTCTTCTTGTCCTTGAAAAGCCGTGTAAACATGTCGCTCAGAATCCACGCGGAGCATTTCTGATGCTGCAGCAAGTCAAGTTGCATGGTGTATCCGCCGTTGCCGAGCGCAAGTCCTCCCGTCTCATGGTCGGCGGTAACGATGATGAGCGTCTCTGAGGGGTGGGCTTTGTAGAAGTCATACGCCACGCGCATCGCCTCATCCATATCCCATACCTCTCCGATAGCCGTAGCCGCATCGTCGCCATGGCAGGCGTAATCAATCATGCCGCCCTCCACCATCATGAAGAACCGCTCGTATCTGCTGTCGAGGAAAGGAATGGCTGTGCTGACAATCTGCGCCAGGGTCAAGTCGCCCTCTTTGCGGTCAATAGCGTAGGGCAGGTTGTCCCCATGCTTGACGCCGTCGTCATCGGTAGCCCGAACAAGAATCAATTTCTCAACCTTCGGCGTGGCTGACATAGTGCTCTGCGGCGCATCATCCGCGAGCAGCCGTTGCGCCTCGTCATATCCGTGCGCGATGGTATATCCGTTTCTCTCGGCTTTGCGGTACAGGTTGACAGACTTGTCGTCATGTTTGCCTTGGGGATGATGGAATCCGGCGCCGCCGAAGAAATCGAAATCGGATGAGATAAGCTGTTCGCCAATCCGGTAATACTTATTGCGTTTCTCGACATGCGCGTAGAAAGCGGCCGGCGTGGCATGGTCGATAGCGACGGTTGTCATGATGCCCACGCCCCATCCTTTGTCCTTCAGTCTTTCGGCAATAGAGGTGACATGTATGGTGTCTTCGTTCATGCCGAGCATACCGTTTTTGGTTTTCTTACCGGTAGCGAGTGCCGTTCCTGCGGCAGCGGAATCGGTAATGCCGTTGCTTTTGGAGAACGTAGCCGCATGTCCGGAATAGGGGAAGGTGGTCATCAGCGTCTGTACGCGTCCGAGAGGTTCGCCCTGAATGGCGGAACGGTACATCTCGGCGCTCAGTACCTGGTTCGTGCCCATGCCGTCACCGATGAAATAAAAGACATATTTCGCCTGCGCGGCAGCAAACAGAATACAGAATACAGCGTACAGAATACAGATAAAACGTTTCATACTATTTGTTTTTTATAGAATTTTTCTTCTCGGCTGCGCGATGGCGTTTTCGTTTCCGCGCCTCTCTTCTTTTCTCCGCCTGATGCGCCTCCCGCTCTTCGAGCGTCATATGCGGCGGCGGTTCGATCCCCTGTTCGCGCAAACGCTGGTCCTGAATCTCCTGCTGATGCTCAATCATCCGCTCTTTTTCTTCGCGCATAAGCGCGATGAGTTCTTCCTGGGAAAGAGGCTCATGTTTCATCAGGTCTTCATATATAAGAAGCGTCGCCCACGCGTCCGTACTGGCATAGCGTGCCTGCTCTGGCGTGAGGTGCGCATTCTCCCAATTGGTCAGTTGCTGTGTTTTGGAAATTTTTTTGCCGAAGCAGATGGCGAAAATCTTTTGCAGCCCCAGATCAAGGATTCCGTACTGCGGCACAATCTTTTGCACGTCGATACAGTTGGCGGGCTTGAAATCCCTTCTTCTCCTTAGTCCGTTGATGTCATCCTTGAAAGCGAGTCCCACTTTGCATATACCAGCGTCCGCGAACAGGTCTGCGAGCGATTGCGGCATCCCGATATGGGTAAGGCGGAATAGATAGCACCGCTCATGCGAGGCGATCTGCACCAATGCGGTAGGGTAGTGCATGCCCTTCTGGAAACTGGGTCTTGCCTCTGTATCGACACCTATTATCTTACGCGTACGCAGGTACGTGACGGCCTCTTCGACCATCTCCGGTTTGTCCACAACAATCACTTCGCCTTCAAACGCAGCGAGCGGGAGAAGTTGGAGGTATTCTTTACTGATATGACGAATCGGATATCTCATGCAACGCGCGTAAAACAGAGAGCAGTTTGAGTCCCCAGTGTGCGTCAAACGCCTCGCGGCAGGCCACCACGGCATCATTCATGACGGGTTCCTGCCCAGTCTGGAACGCCGCCGCCATATCTTTTAACTCCTGATAGATGTCCGCCAGTCCCTCGGATATATATGCAGTCCGAATCTCATCGGTATAGACGCCCTGATCGACGAAGATATCAAGGTATGCGTCATCCTGGCCGAGCATATCGCGCATCCCGATGAGGGCATAGTTATAATCCTCCTCTGTGACGAACCGCTGCGGTTCATCGTCTTCCATCATCCGCTCAGCCTCTTCCAGAAGGCGTGTGCGCAGATACAAAACAGGCAGGAGCCGGAGCATCTGTTCGCGCCATTCGTTGCGCTCATGCTCACTGCATTTCTCAATCAAAAGACAGGTCTGCGCCGCTGCCGTTACAAAGGCAATCGTTGCATCCCGGTAAATGAAACTTTTCATCGTTTTTTCTCAAAATCGGGCACAAAGGTACAAAAAAATTTGCACATATGCAAAATTATGTGTAACTTTGCAGCCGATTTGGTCAAAAGGAGCAAAATTTATACCAAATAACAAATATTTCAATCATATCAATTATGAAAAAAGTAGTCTTATTGGCCGTAATGGCACTGAGCCTGAGCGCAATGGCACAACAGCATGTTAAACCGCTGGCAATCAGTCTGGCAGAAGTGAAACTGGATTCACTTCGCGTACTTTACAGTTCCGAGCCGATGATGTATCGCGCCTCATTGGACGTAGTAGCCAGTGACCTGAAAAAGAATGCCGATGAAATCAAAGCAGCGAAAGCCGAATTGAAAGAAGAGCAGAGCCACGCCCAAGAGATCGACAATACCCTTAAAGACGCGAGCAAGACCGTCAATTCCCTCAAAAGTCTGTACAACAAAGAGGAAGCCGAGTTGAAGTCGATGCAGAAAAACATCGAGCAACAGCAACGCTCTCTGGCATCCAAGAACAACCTCGCCAAAGAGAGCCGCGACAACTACAAGCAAGCGCTTGAGAGACAACAGAAAGACCTGGGTTACGCCCTCCGCGAAGTAGCAGAGCGCCAACGCGCGATGTCGGATTTTGAGACAACGATTCAGAATGCGACAACTTCCAATCAGGACTATTGGGCAGAGGTGAACCAGAAAGCCGCCGATCTCGCCAACCTTGAGGCTCAACTCAAAGAGCGTCAGGCGCAAATCAAATCAGAGCAGAAATCCGCTAAATCCATGCAATAATGAAAGTTATCAACCTCTCGGAGCAGAACAGCGTCCTCAATCAGTACCTGCGCGAGATACGCGATGTAGAGATACAGAAAGACAGCCTGCGTTTCCGCCGTAATATAGAGCGCATCGGCGAAGTGATGGCGGTAGAGGTGAGCAAATCGCTGGCTTATACGCCCACCGACGTGCAAACGCCGCTTGGCATCGCCAAGGTGAATACGATAGCCGAGCCTCTTGTGCTGGCAACGATTCTCCGCGCCGGCTTGCCGCTGCATCAGGGATTTTTGAATATCTTCGACCGCGCAGAGAATGCCTTTCTGAGTGCGTACCGCCGCGTGAATGACGAAGGCGAGTTGGAGATAGTAGCCGAGTACATGGCCGCTCCGTCCATAGAAGGCAAGACGCTGATTGTGGTCGATCCGATGTTGGCGACCGGCATGTCGATGGAGGTGGGCTACCTTGCCCTTCTGCGGCACGGCACCCCCGCGCATACGCATTTATGCTGCACCATCGCTACGCCGCAAGCGATTGATTACATGCGCAGAGAGCTGAACGACCGGCAGAATGTGACATTATGGTGCGCGGCTGTTGACCCTGTTCTTAACGACAAGAAATATATCGTTCCGGGACTCGGCGATGCCGGTGACCTATGCTACGGAACCAAAATACACCTCTCCAATCGTAAATAACAAATCGTATATGATGTTTTTACCTGCCGTCATTTTGGCGGCAGGTATTGCTATAGTCAGCCTGTGGGAGTATCCCCAGGTGCCGCATGCGCTGAGCGCGAATGACAAGATCATGCACGGGTTGATGTACGCGCTGCTGGCCATGTCGTGGATGATCCCCGTGCGGCATCACACGACAGCCCGCGTAGCACCGTATATCTATGTATGGCTAAGCGTGACGGCATACGGCGCACTCATTGAGTTGCTTCAGCACTATTGCACGCACAGCCGGTCATGCGAAACGGCAGACCTGTACGCCGACGCCATCGGCGCATTGATCGGCATAGCAATAACCACAGCGCTGCTTGCCAAAAAAGAGAATGCCGCATGACATCCCCTTTGTATGATATAGCCCTCTCTTGCCTGCTGCGCACGCGTCTGCGGAAGGCATTGTCGCTGATAGAGCGATACGGCTCGGCAGAGGCGGCATGGCATTCCATAGACGACCCGGACAAAGAGACTTGTCTCATGCGTGCGCGCCAGGAAGAAGAATGGATTCGGGCGCATGATATACGCGTATGGACCCTCGCGGACGAAGATTATCCCTATCGTCTCCGGCAATGCCCCGACCGTCCGCTGCTGCTGTACGGCAAAGGTCATCTTAACCCGTCCGACGGCCATGTGGTTTCCATTGTAGGGACGCGCAGGCCGACAGAACGGGGCAAAGAGATGACGGATGGTTTGGTACGCGAACTGCATGAGCGGTTGGAAAACCTGACCATTGTCAGCGGCGGTGCATACGGCATAGACATCGCCGCCCACCGTGCCGCCATCCGCTACGGCGTTCCGACAATCATTATCCCCGCGCACGGGTTGGACAGAATTTATCCCTCCCAGCACCGTTCCGACGCCATTGCCGCATTGGAGAATGGCGGTATTCTGACCGAATTTCCCTCCGGCACCGAGCCCATTGCCCAGCATTTTGTACAGCGAAACCGCATTGTGGCAGGTCTGGCAGACGCGGTTGTGGTTGTTGAGTCACGCGAGTCAGGCGGCAGCCTGATTACAGCCCGTATGGCAGGCGATTATAACCGTGAGTTGTTCGCCTTTCCCGGCCGTCCGTCAGATATGTCTTCGCGAGGGTGCAATGAGCTGATTCGTACCAACAAGGCGCATCTTGTTTCTTGCGCGGACGACCTGCTTCAGATGATGGGGTGGACGCCCCGTACAACGCCCGCTCAACCAGTCCAGACAACAATGGTCGGCCTTATGGGCGATTTCTCCGAGCGGCAGCAAACCATCCTATCCAAACTGCAAGAAGCGGAAGAAGGGATGCACATCAACCTGCTTGTCATGGAAACGCAGTTGCCCTACAGCGATGTGGCATCCGAATTGACGATGCTTGAACTGCAAGGTTTTGTCCGGTCGCTCCCGGGAGGCATATACCGTTTTGTGCGATAATTGGCGCGCGATGTGGAATAATTGACGAAAAGCGTCAAAAAGAGTGCCTCGGCGCTCTTTTTCTATATATGCATTTGCATATATCATTTTTTTTTAGTACCTTTGCGCGATTTTTGAGCAAAGTCGAAAGATGAAAGTCGAAAGTCGAAAGTCGAAAGATGAAAGTCAAAAGTCGAAAGTCGAAAGTCAAAAGATGAAGATTGCTATTATCGGATATGGCAAGATGGGCCACATGATAGAGGAAGTGGCTCTGAGCAGAGGGCACGAGATCACTTGTGTGATTGACCGCTTCGCTGTAAGACCGTCACAGAGCGACTGTAAGACCGCTAACGCTGTAGGACCGGCTACGCCTGTAAGATTTTATTCTCCGGAGGAAGGTTTTGAAAGTGAGGCATTCAGAAGTGCGGATGTGGCGATTGAGTTCACTACTCCGACGACCGCGGAGGACAATATCCGCAAAGCCTGGGCGCAAGGAGTGCCCGTAATTTCCGGTTCCACGGGATGGAGACCGGAGGAGTTGAGAGTTGAAGGTTTAGAGTTGAGAGAAGTTGACAGTAGAAAGTTGATAGTTGATAGTAAGACGGGAAAAACAATGCTGGTGTGGAGCAGCAACTTCTCCGTAGGGGTGAATATATTCTTTGATCTCAATAAACAATTAGCCGCAACGATGAAGGCTCAACCGCAGTACACGCCTTCTATCAAAGAGATTCACCATATTCACAAGCTGGACAAGCCAAGTGGCACCGCAAAGACACTTGCGGAGCAAATCTCCGCTATGTACGAAGGACGGATGTACGATGTACGAAGGGAAGTGCCGATTGAATCCATCCGCGAGGGAGAAGTACCGGGGACACACGAAGTGACCTGGGACAGCGAGGAAGATACAATAGTGATTACCCATATCGCCAAAGGCCGCAGAGGTTTTGCCTTAGGTGCAGTGTTGGCGGCAGAGGAAATTAAAAATTAAGAATTAAGAATTACGAATGAAACGTTTTCAAGATAGAATCAACGAAGTGTCGCGCGGCGGATGGATTCGCGCGGGAATATGGAGCGCGCTGTATGTGGCGTTCGTTATCTGGGTAGCATGGGGCGACTGGGCAAGCCTTGGATGGCTGGCGTTGCTGCCGTTTATCGTTGACGCGTTTACCACCAAGTATATCAACTACAGCTGGTGGCGCAAATATAAGCCGGAAGAGTCGAAAGTCGAAAGTCAAAAGTCGAAAGCAGGAAACGCATTTCTTTATACTTTGTTCAGCTGGATAGACGCGATTGTGTTTGCGTTAGTGGCGGTGTATTTTATCAACCTGTATATCTTCCAGAACTATCAGATTCCGAGTTCGAGTCTGGAGAAGACGCTCCGCGTGGGGGATTTTCTGTACGTGAGCAAGATGGCTTACGGTGCACGCGTACCGCAGACTCCGTTGAGCATGCCGCTCGTGCAACACACAATGCCGGAATGGTTAGGCGGCGGAAAGAGTTATCTGGATTGGCCTCATTGGGAGTACAAACGTCTCAAAGGCTGGACCAGTCCGCAGAAAGGGGATATTGTGGTATTCAACTTCCCTGCCGGCGACACGGTGTGTCTGAAGATGCAGAACCCGGATTACTACACGCTGCGCCATTATTATGGCGAGACGCTTATTAAAAACCGCAAGGATGTGTTCGGCGAGATTGTGACCCGTCCTGTGGACAGGCGCGAGAATTACGTCAAGCGTTGTGTAGGGGAACCGGGAGACAGTCTGCGTATCATTGACAATGTCGTTTACACGAAGTTGAGAGTTGAGAGTTTAGAGTTGAGAGTAGTTGGAGAGTTGAAAGAAAAAAGTTCAGACTGGATTCGTGAGCCGGAGAGAGAGGGTCTGCAGTTGAACTACTTTGTGCGGACGGACGGACATGTGTTTGGCGCGAAATACTTGGAGAAAATCGGTATCAGCGTGGCAGACCGCGTGCAAGTAGATCCGCAGACATGGCATTTCCCGCTGACGGAGGCTATGAAGACTGAATTGGAGAAGAATCCGCATGTGCTCGCCATAGAAGTAGAGCCGGAGAGCCAAGGCGGAGCCGTTTATCCGCTGGGACACAATGAATGGACGCGTGACAACTACGGACCGATATATATTCCCCGCAAAGGCGACAAGATCCTGATTACGGAGGAGAACTATTGGATTTACAAACGCATTGCGGAGGCGTATGAGTTCCGGCCGATGCAGATTGGCAAAGAGTATGAGTTCCAAATGGACTACTACTGGATGCAGGGCGACAACCGGCATAACAGCGCTGACAGCCGTTACTGGGGTTTCGTGCCTGAGGACCATATCGTCGGCCGGCCGGTATTTATATGGCTGAGCCTCGACAAAGACAACCATTCTATACGCTATTCACGCATTGGAATGCGTGCCAAGCGATAGAATGAATTAAAAATTAAAAATTCTAAATTAAAAATGAAGTCAGCTGAAGAAAATATCATTCAAGAAAAGACATTTGATTTTGCTGTTCGTATAGTTAAATTATACAAATACCTTACCACAACTGCTACAAACAAAGAATACACATTAAGCAAGCAACTTCTTAGAAGCGGCACATCCATCGGAGCAAATACAGAAGAAGCTATAGGAGCAACATCAACCGCAGATTTCATCAACAAACTATCCATTGCCTACAAAGAAGCCAGAGAATCACGATATTGGATTCGACTATTGGAAAAGACTGATTATTTATCTCCCAAAGAAGCAGATAGCTTACTAACCGATTTGGATGATATTTGTAATATACTGGCTAAGATTCAGATAACTACCAAGAGTAAATCACTGAAGTAATTTTTAATTTTTAATTTAAAATTTTTAATTTATTTTGGTACTACCGACTGCATATTTGCCGCCGAGGTCGTATATGGAGGCGCTGATGAGCGGAACCTATATGATCGAACAGATGGAGACGTTCGAGAAACAGACGTTCCGAAACAGAGCGTTGATTGCGTCGAAAGCATCCAGAATTATGCTGACCGTACCGGTGAAGAAAGTGGAGCACAAACAGTTGACGCGGGATATAGAGATCAGTTACCAGACGCGATGGCAGCACCAGCATTGGATTACGCTCGTAAGTGCCTATCAACACACACCGTATTTCATGTATTTTGCCGACTATCTCAAGCCGTTCTATGAACGGGAGTACAGATGGCTGATAGACCTGAACGACGAGATGAATGCGACACTCGCGGCGCTGCTGAAACGGGAAAGACCGACATTAGTCGAAAGTCAGCAGTCAACACTCAAAAGCCGGACAGAGGACTGGAGCGGACAGATTTGGACAGATAAACATCCGTGGCAAACGGAACTGAGCGTGTTGGACACGCTATTTGATGATTGAGAAATGAAAAATATTGATTGGAGTTCATTAGGTTTTCATTATACCGAGCCGGACTATATTGTCCGCTCGGCATATCATGACGGTAAATGGGAAGAACCATATGCCACAAACGACAAATACCTTCATTTGCATGTCTCGGCTACCTGTCTGCAATACGGGCAAGAGGCATTTGAGGGATTGAAGGCCTTTCGGGGCGTTGATGGGAAAATACGTATTTTCCGCTGGCGTGAGAATGTCAAACGAATGGCAAAAAGCGCGGAAGGATTGTATATGGCGCCTGTGCCGGAAGAGATATTCGGCAAAGCGATTCACTTGGCATTGGAGAAGAACATGGATTTTGTACCGCCGTACGGAACAGACGCAACATTGTATTTCCGTCCGCTGCTGATTGGCACGACGCCGCGTCTGGGCGTGGGACCCGGACGCGATTTTGAGTTCATTGTCATTCCTTCGCCGATCGGTCCTTACTTCCCGGGCAAGTTCCATTGCACAACGTTTGTTGTCAACCGTCATGTGGATCGGGCAGCAACATACGGAACGGGGCAATTTAAAGTGGGAGGGAACTATGCGTCTTCGTTCCGTGCAACAGAGGCTGCGCACGCTTTTGGCTATGACTGCCTGTTCCTCGACGCCAAATACCACCGCTATATTGATGAG
>JAGKVE010000055.1 GCA_021152555.1 Bacteroidia bacterium
TGATGAAGACCTGCATAGCCGTTACCGGGTCATCCTTTTGGCGGAGCAGACGGCCGTAATGATAGCAGGCATGAGCATAATCAGTTGAGAAGTGAGCGTCTAGAGTTGAGAGAAGTGGATTGTTAAAAGAAGACAGTGTCTCATAGGCTTGCGCCAACGAGAGACTGTCATCATACATCTTCCCTTCCTGCCACAGACTATCCGCCGTACGTACAACGGCCTGCGCGGTGCGCACTTCGAGAGGCGAGCAGGCCAAAAGGGAACTGGCTATTAGCAGGTATAGTATGTGGTATGATTTGCGCATTCCGAGTGCAAGGACAATAAGAAAATTTAATTAGTGCTCTCGGAAACGGTTCGGAAACCGCTCGGTTTTGTCTCGGTGAGTTCAGAAACTTATTGCTTGTCGATAGCCTCAGCAATAGAGTTGGCTATGAAAGCCATCTCTTCAGCCGGCAAGGACAGTTTAGGGTTGGTGAAAAGCATATCTTTCTCCGAGTTCATCGGAACCAAATGGACATGCACATGGTTCACTTCCATACCCAATACTGCCACTCCGACACGCTTGCTACCGGTAGCCGCCTTGATGCCTTTCGCTACTTTTTTTGCAAAAGTCATGAGGTTTTGGAGTTGCTCGTCCGTCAAGTCAAAGATATAATCCGCCTCCGGTTCAGCGAGTTTGGGAACTACAAGCGTATGGCCCTTGACAAGCGGATTGATATCCAGAAAAGCGTAGTTCTTATCATCCTCCGCTACTTTATAGCTCGGTATCTCACCTTTGATGATGCGTGTAAATAGAGTCATGGCACTTACGATTTGGTCATTTACTATTTTTTCATTTAAAGAGAGATTTCAAGTATCTCGAACTCCATGAGTCCCGCCGGCACTTGTATTTGCGCCACGTCACCCACTTTCTTACCCATCAATCCTTTAGCGATAGGTGTGGTGACTGCAATCTTGCCTTCCATGATGTTCGCCTCTCCTTCCGTAACCAACTGGTATGTTTTCTCAGTACCCGTACTCTTCATGCGCACGCGTACTTTAGTAAGGAGTTGCACTTCGTCTGTTTTGATATCGGAAGCATCAAGCACACGCGCATCAGAGAGGCGCATTTTGAGTTGGGCAATCTTGGTTTCCAACGTCCCTTGTGCTTCTTTGGCGGCTTCATATTCCGCATTCTCACTCAAGTCGCCTTTTTCACGCGCTTCAGCTATAGAGGCAATGATACGCGGACGCTCAACTGTCTCCAGAAATTGGAGTTCCTCTTTCAATTTGTTCAGACCTTCTTCGGTCATGTATGTTACTGCCATAGTATTTATTATTTAATCATTTACAATTTAACCATGTATGATTTAATACTTACGCGTAAGTATCTCTGAGGCGATGACGGCTTTGCGAACTTCCTCCATATCCGTTAAATCCGGAATAGTATTTTGCTTCTCTTCTGCCATAAAAAAAAGGATTTTTGTCTAAAAACGAAAGGAAACTTCACAGCCTCCTTTCGCCATTAAACCTAAACCTTAACTATGAAAATTTTTTGTTTTCGCTGCAAAATTACTGCTTTTATTTCAAATAGCCAAATTTTTTGGCATAAAAATACTCATTTTGCGTTATTTTCCTCAATTTTTCCCCTTAAAGTGGCAGCAGAAGCCTCCAATATATGCACTTTTACGAGATCTCCTATCTTTTGGTCCGTACGAGGGAAAACAACCGTTTTATACTGCTCCGTACGTCCGAACATATCATCATGGCTTCGCTTGGAGAAACCTTCAACAAGCACCTCCACCGTCTTGCCGATTTCACGCCGGTTGGATTCCAGAGACAATTGGTTTTGAAGGGCAATAATCTCGTTAAGGCGGCGCACTTTCTCCTCTTCGGGAATATTATCGGGCAGATGTTTTTGGGCATACGTTCCCGGTCTCTCGGAATATTTGAACATGAACGCGCTGTCAAATCCCACTTCCCGCATCAGACTGAGAGTTTGCGCATGGTCCTCCGGTGTTTCATCATGGAACCCGCAGAAAATATCCGTGCTGATTGCCGCTGTAGGCAAAATACGGCGGATTGCGGCTATCCGGTCCAAATACCACTCACGCGTATATTTGCGGTTCATGAGTTTGAGGATATGGTTTGAACCGGACTGTACCGCCAGATGGATGAACTTGCAAAGATTATGATGACGACTGATGGCCTCCAGCGTCTTATCAGACATATCTTTCGGATGGCTGGTTGTAAACCTGATACGCATATCCGGCACTGCGTCTGCCACTATCTCCAGCAAATCGGCAAAATCAACCACTTTGACCGTATCACCGACAGAATACATATAGCGGTACGAATTGACATTCTGGCCGAGCAGAGTAACCTCTTTGTATCCTCGTGCCTGTAAATCGCGTACCTCATTAAGGATGGATTCTACGTCACGGCTCCGTTCGCGACCGCGCGTATAAGGAACAACACAATAGGAACAGAAATTATTACATCCTCGCATAATGGAAACGAAGCCGCTGATAGAACGACCGATACGCGCGGGAATAATCTGGCGGTAAGTCTCAGTCGTATTCAACTCCACATTCATCGCCTTGTTTCCTTTTTCGCACTGCGCCAGCAAGTTAGGTATATCCAGATAGGCATCCGGACCTGCCACAAAATCCACTCCGAAATTATCAATCAACTCATGCCCCATGCGCTCCGCCATGCAGCCGATGACACCAATGATAGTCCGCACGGCGGACTGACCGGCTACGCCTGAAAGACCGCTTCGCTGTAAGAGCAAAGACCGTTTCGCCGAAAGACTTTTCAGTTCACGAAGCCGCGCCTCGACTTTCTGCTCCGCGTTATCGCGGATAGAACAGGTATTGAGAAGAATAACATCCGCATCTTCCCAACGGTCCGTCATTTCGACACCCGCCGTTTGCATAATAGCCGCCACAACCTCGCTATCCGCGACATTCATTTGGCAACCATAGGTCTCAATATAGAATTTTTTTTGCATTAAATTGTAATAATATTTGCATAATTCAAAAAAAAGCAGTAATTTTGCAGCCGCTTTCGGCAAAACGGGAGTTTACGGGGAGTGGCGCAGCCCGGTAGCGCAACGGTCTGGGGGACCGGAGGTCGCGTGTTCGAATCACGTCTCCCCGACAAAAAGATGGTTTCGGCCATCTTTTTTGTTTGGGAGAATGGCACGTTTTACTCCCCGACAAAAAGATGGTTTCGGCCGTCTTTTTTGTTTGGGAGAATGGCACGTTTTACTCCCCGACAATCAAAGGCAGGTTTACTTCGGTAACCGCCTTTATTGTTATATCCTTGAGGACTGTTTGCATTTCCTCGTTTTTCTGTATCAGACCAACCCACCATTCCGCTTCATCCAGGTCGGCAAATCCGCTGACACGCAGTGCACATCCCTCACCCCATACCGGCATCTTCTGCAAATCGAAGTCACGAATAAGGAACTGCGAGAAATTGAACAACGCCACTTCATAAAGCAGATTGTTAAGAGCCTCTTCGTCCGCCTTCGGTATGATGAGCAAGACTACTGACGGTTGTTTCCGGTCATCGCTCCATTGCTGCTCTGCCGCAGCCGTATCCTGCGGTGTTTCTTCCACTTGTCCGCGCATATCCGCCAGACTGCCCGTACTACCGCCTTTTTGGCTCTCCATTCCCTGACCCATCATCGCCAGCATGTCTTTTGCCATGGCGCCTAACTCGGTTTCCGGATAGCGGCTGACCAGATCCTGCAATTCTGCCACAAACACATCTTGCCCGTCCGTCCGCGCCGTCGCAACGGCATTGAGGAACAGGAAACGCGGCATAAGCTTGCTCTGCGGGAAATTGGTTTCTGCATACTGCTTGCTCGCTTTAACCTGCGCATACTCTCCTTTTGTATAATCAGCGTATGTCTGCGCATAGACAGAATCCTGCTCGTCTAACATATGGCGCATGCGGGCAATATATTCCTCGTCATAACGTAATGCACGCTGTTTCTCATCCTCATGGATGGCTAACACGGAAGGATGGTTGCCGAAGCGCTCGTCCAATGCCCGCAAGGTCTCTTCCGCCAATGATTCGTCTTCTACTTTGTCGCGATAGAGGTAATACAACTCTACCATCGCTTCACGCCATAGGCTGTCGCTTAGTTCATAGTCTTGCGGAGTACGGGGTATCTGCTGGAGATAATACTCCGGCTTATGATTATCCGTCTCAATGACCGGTGTCGGTTGCTGCGTTGAATCGGCCGCCATAGACAATGAATCTAATTCGCCTTGCTCTGCTTGTTCCTCTGCATACGAAGCGGTAACTTGTTTGTTCTGCCTGCGCCAGTTATCCTCCAGCGGTCTGTTCCCCCATCGGCGGCGCCACTCCTGTTTACCTTGCTTCATCAGTTGCGGGTTATAGAAATACCACTCGCCCTTTTGTGCAATTCCTCCACCCAGCATATTTGCGGTGTTCACGCTTCTGGGACCATCATCCCCCCTTGCCAGTTCACGCGCTTCTTGCGCTTGACGGACAGAGTCTGCTTGCTCGGCGGCAATGAGGTCCTTGATGATTTTATCTACTACGGCGCGCTGCTCGTCTTCAGACATTCGTCCGAGTTGCTGCAAGGAGTCTTGTAATTGAACCTGGTTATAAGAAACAATCAGTTCGTCCAGTACCTCAGAACGCTTCTGGATACGGGCATAATCAGCATTCTCTGCCGTAATAATGGTTATAGCCTCCCGATAACAGGGTTGCGCTTTCACATATGTACGTTGCTCGTAATATATGTCCCCGGCGCGCACAAGAACCGCCGCTTTGGCTGTACCTGCCTGCGAGGACTCAGCAATCGCCTTTTCGTACATCTCCAATGCTTTAGCGGTATCTTTGTCCTGCAAATAGACATTTCCCATTGCCCCGTATATCTGGTCCAACCGGTCTTTGTATTTCGACTGCTTGGTCATAGTACGTAGAGAACGCAGCGAGTTTCTTCCCCCTAATTCGGCAATCCTCAACCGCGCGTTGAACTCCATCTCATTGGGCGGTGCCATACGTATGGCATAACGATAGGCTTGTACCGCCTCATCACGATTGCCGTCTTTCTCGTATAACTGACCCAGCACATATGCAAATCGCGGACGGTATATTTTCCGTTTCTCATGCGGTAGCGCAATCTTCACAAACGGAATGGCTTCATGGTAATGCCCGCCTTTGAGCAATACGTCGGCTTTGACAGCCGAATATAACTTGGCGTGCTTGCGGCTGAGGGCATCTATCTGCACACGATTGAGCATATCTTCCGCCTCATATTGCCAACCCATTTCGGCATACGAACGCGCCACCCAAAGCTGGCATTGGGCTATCATATCAGCATCATTCTGATAGTGATTGATAATATAATTGAACGTACTGACGGCTCCAAGAAAATCACCTTTATGAAATTCCGCTTCGCCCAAACGCATCCATGCCAAATCCATGTTGGCATTAAACTCCTCACTCTGCAGCCACAGTTTATACTTTGGATCGTTCGCCTTTTTAGGATTACGTTTCGGCTTCGACTTGATGGAATGCAGTTTGATACATTTACGGCATTTCTCTATCGTTTTATCCATTTGGGCTGCACTCGCTTCTGCCGCTGTATGATTGGAGACAGGATACAGATAGAGCACCTGGCTATAATCATCCGTATTGGCATCACGGATTGCCTTGAGGCCCTCCTCATACGCTATATTTCCATTATGGAGAATATTATACTTGACCTTCGTTTGGTGGAATGAACGCGAAGCCCATGTGTTCTTTTGGGTAGAACACGACACCAGAGACAAGAACGCTCCGATGACAAGGATAATATGTAGGAACCGTGAAACGATAAAAATAACTGTTATTTGAGCCCCTTCACATGACTCTGTGCGGCGATAAACTCCTTCAGATAGTAGGGCTCATAGTAAGCAATATTGGTCTCTTTCGGCATGTTTTCTGCTATTTTCCCCAAATATGCAGCTTCCGGCACAACATCCGGCAGATAATGCCAATTAGGCTTTGTCAGGATGCTTTGGCATTTGCCAGCACCATCGCCGAAATAATATACTTCTTCTTTACCTTCATACAAGCTCGCTTCGTTTTCAACAACTACAGCTCTTGCTTTTTCATGGGCATCGGTCGTATAAACTTCCATCCGCCTCGCATCAATCAGCGGCACCAAAACGCCTTTCGCACCCCTCTCTTTAGCCGCTTCACAAAGCACTTGCAAAGTCGGCACAGGAATAAGCGGTACGTCAAGACCGTAACAGAGCCCCTTCGCAGTACTGGTACCGATGCGCAATCCGGTATAGCTCCCCGGCCCTTCGCTCAGCGCCACCGCTTCTATTTCAAGCTTTTCCGCACGAGAGAAGGCAAGTAGTTCTTCTATATAGCGAGGAAGCAACCGTGCGTGATTGCTCCCTTCGCGACATATACACTGCTTGAGCGGCGTACCGTCTTTACAGACAGCCGCCGAACAAACAGATGTACTTGTTTCGATACATAGTATCGTCATAATAGGATTTTTCGTTGTTAGCGGAGATAATTCTCCCACTTTGTATTACGCATATCGCTGGATTTCAAGAACTCCTCATGCATAGCGAACGCGAGCGAGAGGTTGTGTTGCGTTTGTCCGTGTTTAGCGAACTTCAAATAGTCGCGCAACATCTCGCGATACTCAGGTGCCACACAGTTATTGATGATCTCCTCGGCACGCTGACGCGGACTCTTTCCACGGAGATCGGCAACACCTTGCTCGGTGACGATCACTTTGACAGAGTGCTCGGAGTGATCGAGGTGAGTTACCATCGGTACGATGGATGAGATAGCACCGTTCTTCGCGGTGGAAGCCGTCGTAAAGATAGAAAGGTATGCGTTGCGCGCGAAATCGCCTGAACCACCGATACCGTTCATCATCTTCGTCCCGCACACATGCGTCGAGTTGACGTTGCCGTAGATATCCGCCTCGAGAGCGGTATTGATAGCGATGATGCCGAGACGACGTGCTACTTCCGGGCTGTTGGATGTCTCCTGCGGACGAAGCAAGAGCTTGTCGCGGTAGAAATCCAAGTCAGCAAGGACTTCCGCCATCTTGCTCTCCACGAGACGCAGAGAACAACCGGAAGCGAACTTACAATGTCCGGCTTTGATGAGATCCACGACAGAATCCTGGATTACCTCGGAGTACATCTCAAACGGCGGGATATGCGGGTTCTTACCGAGCTCGCCGAGTACGGCGTTGGCTACGTTGCCCACACCCGATTGGATCGGCAGGAAAGACGCAGGAATACGTCCGGCCTTCATCTCAGCCTCCAGGAACATTGCTACATTCGCACCAATCTTGGCAGTGGTCTCATCCACCGGCGTGAAAGCGGCGATCTCGTTCGGCCTGTTGGTCTTCACGACAGCCGCAATCTTCGACGGATCAACCTTGATATGGTCCGAGCCGCAGCGGTCAGAGGGTTTGTAGATAGGAATCTCGCGGCGGCAAGGAGGATCGAGCGGCTCGTAGAGATCGTGCATACCCCGCATGGTGGCAGGGAACATCTCATTGAGTTCGACGATGATCTTATCCGCCATGCGGCAGATAGTCGGCATGATACCTACTCCGGCAGCCGGCACGATGGTACCGTCTTCGCCTACATACGAAGCCTCTATAATCGCCCAGTTGGGTTTGGGCAGGAAGCCATAACGCATGTCTTGCGCCATGTGGCTCAGGTGCATGTCGAAATAGTGGGTACCCTCGGCATTAATCTCCTCGCGCATGGATTTGTTGGACTGGTACGGCGTACGGAACTCCACAGCGTGCGCACGTGCCAAAGCACCGTCACAACTGTCGCCCATAGACGCACCTGTCTCCAGTCCTACGCGGAAAGGCACACCCTCTGCGTGCAGACGCTCTGCGCGTTGAGCCAGAGCGAAAGGAACCGCCTTGGGCACACCGGTGGCGGTAAAACCACCCATGCCCAAGACGTCACCATTCTGTATCAATTCGGCAGCCTCTTCGGCTGTCATAAATGGAAGAGCCATAATTATTCCGCTTTGCCGTCCGAACCGAGGACGTTAATGATTTTGTGCTTGTAGAGCTCTGTCATCAGGTCGCGTGCAGGACCGCAGTACTTACGCGGATCGAACTCTGCCGGTTTCTCAGCAAACACTTTGCGCACTGCAGCAGTGAATGCCAGACGGCTGTCGGAGT
Organism: Bacteroidia bacterium; assembly: GCA_021152555.1. Classification (GTDB taxonomy): domain Bacteria; phylum Bacteroidota; class Bacteroidia; order Bacteroidales; family Paludibacteraceae; genus Colicola. The sequence continues at coordinate 8,192 of JAGKVE010000055.1, forward strand.
CGATGTTGATCTTGCATACAGCAGACTTGGCAGCCTTGCGGAGTTGTTCTTCAGGAATACCTACTGCGTCAGGCAGCTTGCCACCGTACTGGTTAATCATATCTACATACTCTTGCGGAACGGAAGACGAACCGTGGAGCACGATCGGGAAGCCCGGAAGCTGCTCCATTACAGCGTCCAATACATCGAATGCCAATGGCGGCGGAACGAGACGGCCGGTCTTCGGGTCGCGGGTACATTGCTCCGGAGTGAACTTGTATGCACCGTGGCTGGTACCAATCGAGATAGCCAGACTGTCGCAACCCGTGCGGGTAGCGAAATCAACCACCTCTTCAGGCTTCGTATAGTGGCTAACCTCGGAAGCTACCTCGTCCTCCACACCTGCGAGCACGCCGAGCTCCGCCTCAACGGTTACATCGTACTGGTGAGCATAGTCAACGACTTTCTTGGTGAGGGCGATGTTCTCCTCATAGGGCAGCGACGAAGCGTCGATCATAACGCTGGAGAAACCGAAGTCCACACAGCTCTTGCAGAGCTCGAAGCTGTCTCCGTGGTCGAGATGCAGACAGATCTGAGGGTGCTCCCAACCGAGCTCCTTGGCGTACTCTACAGCACCTTGTGCCATATAACGGAGCAGGGTCTGGTTAGCGTAGTTACGGGCACCTTTGGACACTTGGAGGATAACCGGGCTCTTGGTCTCTGCTGAAGCCTTGATGATAGCCTGCAGTTGCTCCATGTTGTTGAAATTGAATGCAGGGATGGCATAACCTCCCTTGATTGCCTTGGCGAACATCTCACGGGTGTTTACCAATCCTAATTCTTTGAAACTTACCATAATTAATTTAATATTGTTTGTTGTATGTTGTATGTTGTATGTTGTATGTTTTACAATTATTCTCTCCAGAATTTTGCTGCGTGGTGACCGCGGATGAGGAGGTGGTGATTGGCAATCGGGTCAGTCAGTAGATATTGGCTTACGATTGGTGTCGTCTGCAACCAGACCTGCGTGCGGCACATGTTCTTCTCATACTGACATTTCGTCAGTTCTACATTCACTGCTAACAAACGTTGCATATCGCCGGACATCTTGACAAGCGTATAGTCACCGGTCGGCAAATCGCCATGGATAGCTACTCCTATACCTGATTCAAAATGCGTTGTGTACTCATGGCTCTCTGTCATCTTCAACGGGATAGTACAGTGCGCCAATAATATCTGCCCGTCATTCTGAACGCGTGCCGGGTTCACCATAAAACCGGGCTCACCTGTCAATCGCTTGCATGCCAACATTGTCAGCAATAAAGGTATATCACCCTCGCATGATGCAGATATACCTTCGTCGTTCAGCTTGCTGAGTGCTATGCAACCTGTGTTCTTTACCGTCTTCAGCAAATCGAAACAACGGAGTGTCACGCCATCCAATTTGTATTTCGCTATCAATTCTTTCAGCCGCTCATAGATGGCCTCTGCGCCTTTCATTCCCGAATCTACTTCTCCAAGACTGGTCACTTCGTCAATTGGGACATCCACCAACTCCACATTCATTTTCTTCAACACCTCTTTATAGTCCACTTTCGAAGCTATCAGCCAGTCTGACGGGGCACCGATAACGCCCATGCGTTGTTTTTCTCCGCACTTCAATACTTTCTCCAGCGGGGTACGGGTCAACGATGCCGTGTCGCTCTCGTCCGGGAAAATAATGTCCTTCGAGTGCTGCATAACCTTGCCTATTCCGTGGTGCTGGCGGATAAAACTCAAAATTTCCAATGACGCAGCCAACGAGTTGCTGTAACCGCTGACCATCAAGTAAATCGGACGACCAAGATCAACCTTTTTCTCGCGGACAAGCTGAATAAACTTCGACTCGGTTCCGCCACTCAATACTGCTACTACTTGGTTTTCCTTTGCAAAAGAATCGGAAACCTTAAACGGCATACGGTCAGCCTCGGTGTGCAATTCGGAACATAGTACGTGTAACATGGTTATATAAATTTAAATTAGGGTTATTGCAAATTCGCTGCAAAATTACACAAAAAAAATGACATACACAAGAGTGTATGCCAATTTTTACTCTTTTTATGCACTTACTTTTTCTTTTGTGCACCTTTGGGACTCGGGAATGTATAACGCACTCCCAGGTTGATGGACCAGTCGAACATATGGGCTATTGCCCAACCGCCGCCCCATGCATTCGTAAAATTAAACGCATAGCCAGGACGAAAATCAAACGAAAAAGCTATCGGGGCATTCTTCATGTTAGCTTCAATTCCGCCGGCGCCGCCGAAGCCGAATACTCCGCCGCCCCCCACCAAGGCGTCATAACCAAACTTTACCTGTCCTCCGGCAAACCACGATAGTTCTATTCCTTTGCCTTCCGCTGCCTTGCCCTGATAGGCGAACACGGCATTGTCAATCAAACCGCCGTACGCACTCGTTCCTCCATTAGGGCACGTGAAATAACCTAACTCCTCTATTATCGTGAAATTAGGAGTCATCATCACCTTGAACTGCGTACCTAACCCCAATCCGCCTACTACACCTATACTGTATTTGTAGTCACTGGCGATGACGGAGAAAGAAAACAAAACCGTAAATAATAAAGTGAGTAACCTTTTCATTATGTCGCGTTTTTTAGAAGTCCATATTTGAATAATCCATATAGGTAATCGAGAATCCGGCCTCTGCTATTGCTGTCTTATAGCCTTCGTTGTTAATCTGAAAACGTGCTGCTCGTTCATTCGGCTTGTCCCATGTGACAGCGTACCCGAAAGACCGCATACCGGTCATGTCCAACGCACAACCTGCCGACTCTTGCGCAAACACGGAATTCAAGGGGGCAACGGCGTTGTAGAACTTGTTGTAATTGGTGTATTCAACCGATGCATCATTATCGTTTTCGGTGTCCGTCACGCTGCCTTGCCATGAACCCAGCATGGTTATATTGCTATGCAGATTGGCGCTACAATCCAAATATAACTTGTTCACATTGTCAATTTCTGCTCCCACTATCATTTTGCCGTTGATATTCATCAAAATACCATTATTGTATATTGCAATAAAAATGATAGCAGTCTTTTTGGAGTCGATGATGGCGTTCACCATTTCCTCGTCGCGCATATCCTCCATCTGTTCCGTGATATTATAGACGTAAACCTCTTCCTCGTCTCCTTTGGCGCGCTGTGTAAGTTTGAATACACGTTGCGGGGCATTGTAATCGGTAACTTCCATTTTCCGGAAACCCGCTTTTAAGATTGCTTTCTCTGCGGATGCCTTGTCTTTTCCTAATATGGAAACCACATTCTTGCTCGCCTTTTTGGCTACATTGTAGTCTCCGCTCGGAATATCCGGCGCATTCTTGTCTTTGCAAGCAATAAGTGCCGCGAACATAAACAAAAGGAAACAAATCCTCTTTGTTGGTACTGACAGAATATTTTTCATAATTCTACCTGTTTTGGGTTAGTAACTCAAATGGACGCACAAAAGTACTGCTTTCTTTTTGAAAAGCATTCACATTTCGTAAAAATCCATTAACAATTCGTAAAATTATGAAATCTGCAGCCGGCGATAGAGCAATGGAGTTTGTCCTGTCTGCTCTTTGAACACACGGTAGAACGTCTGCTCATTGGTGAAACCACTCATCGAAACAGCGTCGGATATTGCCTCTTTGTCATGAATATAACGCCTGCTTGATAATATCTTTTTCGCTTCGTTAATCCGATAACGGTTGATATAAGTAGAAAAATTGACGCTATATGTGCTATTAATTGCCGTGGACAAATATGTTCGGTTTGTACCAGCCATCAGCGCCACGTCCGCGATTGTCAGATCCTCGCGCAAAAAAACCTTCTCTTTCTCCATCAGTGCATTGACGCGCTTGATAAGCGTCTCGGGCTCTTCGCTATGATTAATCTCATCATCCTCTTCTTTCATCCCATTCAACGGATTGCTTAATATGAAGCATACATATCCCAAAGCATAAAGCAATATACTCATCAACACAGAGGGTAATGCAACCCATTCCGTGTCCGAAAAACGCTCACGGCCAAGGAAATTCCATATAATCGCAAAAACCGCTGTTATGCCGAATAGCCATATCAACACATGGAGCGAACGTAAGGAGGAGGAACGGTTGTCCGTGAAATAATCATCGAGGCGTTTTACCAACTTTTGCAGTTTTATTCTGCCGTATATCCATACAAACACCACCTGGAATGCAAAGCACACGCGCGCAAAAATATAAAAAATATAAAAGTAGTGTTGAGCACCTTCCAGGCCGTCTATAAAACATACCGGATAAACAACCATGATTAGTGCCGGCGGTATCAGCAGCAACCATAATTTGCCTAAACGCTCGCCGGCTAAAAAGACTATATAATACAGGAATAACGGAAACACCGACAAGTTCGCTATTCCGTATAATGTCTCGAAATATGGCGAACGGACCCCTGAAAAATATACCCAATGACATGCATACAACACAAACGCAGCCATGTAAAAAGCACTCATGAACCGCTTGGCTGGATAACTGTTCTTCCACGCACATAAATAACTCACAAGCCAAAACAGGCAAATTAACATCGGTAAAACTATAATAAACGAGTGCAGCATACTAAAAAATTAACACGGGTCTATCGAGGGTGTTTGAGGTAGTTTGAGGTTGTTATTAAATAACAATACTTCGTTATTTTTTAACTAAATTTTTATAATTATGTTACATTATATTACAAATTTCAACAGCTCGTAGAAGTTCACCTACCAGCTCAAAAAAG
>JAGKVE010000056.1 GCA_021152555.1 Bacteroidia bacterium
AGAAGTATTCTTCGCTGCAAGGGTACATGTTCGCGAAAGAGTATGAGAAGTTGGCGTAAGCCGCAGAGAAGTGGCTTACGCCAACTTCTCATACTCTTCGCGAACATGTACCCTTGCAGCGAAGAATACTTCTTTTGGTTCGCAAACGCCTCCGCATAAGCGGTTTTCTGCTCCACGGTGAGAGCCTTCACAGCTGCACGGGCTTGACGGAATTTCTCCTGACGAGCCAACTCCTCAGCGCTGAACGGTTTGGTTCGCGGGTTGCAGATTTTACCGGTGTACAAGGTCTTACCCTTTTTCGCGAAATACACATCGCTGTGCTCACAGATCTTACCGCTGTAAGACTTCACCATCTCAATCGGTTCATACTTTGCCATAGTGATTTAGGTTTTTGGGGTTAATAAAATATTTTGTTAATTATCACGGCATTTTATGCCGTTTTTATATCATTTCAAGTTCATTTCAACTTCGTTTCAAGTAGCAGACCTTACGCTGACCTTGCGCTGCTCTTAGACTACTAAAACACCGCCTCTCAACTGAAAGACGGTGCAAAGATAATGTCAAAACCCCTTTTAGTGTTCCTCGGAAAGTGAAAATTTTGTCAGAAAATCGTATTTTTTCCGTTTTTTCGCTTCCTCGTAGAACCATTTTAGGATTTTAATTACTCGTTTCGGAGTGATACCATACTTCGTAGCCACAGCTTCGCGTGCCTCATGTGCCGAAGCACCCTTATCCCTCGCAACAAAGTAATCATCCACCACAGCCTGATTCCTAACTTCAATCTCATGCCGTTTCTTCGACATCCGGAAGTCGTTTGGGTCTCGTACCAAATACGGTACGTCATACAATGGATATGCGCTCATCGTTTTACACTAATTAAAAGGTTTCAGATCTTCCATTTCAAACGCTTCCGTGTCCAACTTGCTATAGACCCCGTAATGCTCTCCGTACTTGGCTATGAACAACTTTGTGTCGTTCGGCAGAGAAACATTCGCACCGTTGTAATTAAACGGCCTGGGCTTGCAATGAGAAATAGCAAAATACGGATTTTCTTCTATCTCCACGCCCTGTGCCTTTTGCCAAACAAAGGTTGCGTAGATCTGCCGCTGTTTGGGTATCGGTATCGCACTCCACAGCCGTCTGCACGCTTCCTTTCGGTTGCCGAACAGCTGCTCATTAGGAGCCAGAAACGCCCAAATAACCTCAAAAGAATCTTGTTTCATAAAAATCTCTTTTAATCTCCTCCCCCTTGTCCCCTACAACGTGTGTAGAGGAGGGGGAAGATTTTCTTTTAATTTTCTTTTACGTCGCTTTTCTTTTATGCCTTTCTTTTAGTCAACGCAAACCACCGTGTACGTCACCTCATCCGGATCGATATTCGGGTGCGTCAACGGGAACGCATCCTTGATGGCTTTCATATCTTTCGTCAGCTTGGCAGACTTGGCTTTCAGCACCTGCTGCTCGGCATTCTTCTGACGGAAGGTAACACCTTCTTCCATCGTGTATTTCTGCGGCTTACCAACGAAATCATTGGTTTCAGCCTTGCGCAACTCAAAGTGGTGACCGTCAAACAGGAACTTACCCTTGTCTTCGCCGTTCTGCTCAATGGCGCATACTTTCGCGTCCTCCACCGCCGCCGTTTCGAGTTCTTCGATACGCGTGTTTGCCGACGCAATGAGTTGCCGCAAAGCACGTGTCTCTTCCAATGCGCTTGCACCTAAAACTTCTGTTGTTCTAATAGCCTCCATAAGGGCTTGATTCATTTCTATACTTTTCATAATTCTTCTATGTTTGTTGTGCGGGATTTAATCCCGCATTGTTTCGTTAATTGTCCCAGATATTATCCGGCGTTTCTTTGTTGTTTGTCCCGACATCTGATGTCGGCCTGCACGTGGCTGTCGAGTTCTCGGGGCTAATCCCCCGAGTTCTCACTCTCCCTCGTAGCAATCCCCTGCTACGTTGTACGCATTGAACAGCGCAAGCAGCTCCTCTGACCGCATATTTCTCGGGTCTTTTGATGGATCATTGTCCTGCCGTGCCACCATCCGCCTTGCACGCAGAATGACAGCCCTTTTGCGGTTTTCTTCTGGTGTAACCACTTGCAGGTTCTCCAACCGCCAATCAAGGATATTGCCATTTAGATGATCAACTTCCCAACCTTCAGGGATAGGCCCCATCCATGCCAACGCCATCAGTTTGTGCGCGGCATAGTTCTTACCTGCATGTCCTAAATGCGGATACCTCTCACCAGAATGACAACCGCCTGGCTGTCGCCGACCATATGCCGGATGACCGATTAAACCTGATACTTTCCTTTGAGACCAATTGTTGCCCTGTAAGACAAACACGCGTCCGTCTTGCGTACACCAAAACGGTGTCTTGTCAGCATGTGCGACCAATGTCCCATCGGGCAGTTGCTTGGTCTCTGGAACAAACCCCTCTCGGGGGTAACCATAGAATTTTCTTGTTTCCATTTGCGAAATGTTTTGTGCTTGGCTTTGGTTGGAATGGCCATTCTCTGTGCGCACAAGTCGCCAAAACTTTCGCGGTTAATAATGTTGTTTTGCTTTCCCCTCAATCGGAAAAGCACCGCAAAATTACTATATTAAAATCACTTGGTAAAAAGCCGACAATGACCATTGCCGACCATAAAGAAAAAAGCCGCTGAATAACAGCGACTTATAAAGAAAATGAAGAAAAATTCAAATACAAAAACCCGACAAGAAAAGCCGACATCAACCCGACATTATTCGTCAGGCAAGAAAGCATTGATAGAATGTGCAAGCTTCGTTCGACGAAGTTTGTTTGGTTCTTGATATACCACACTACGTCCAAATAACTGGCAGAACTTCGGCAACCATTTGGTGAATCCTGTAGGTCGGCAGATGAAGATACTTTTGTGTTCGTAGATCGCTAATGCGTATCGCGCCCAATCGCCATCGGTTGCAGTCTCTTTCTCCGCGCGCATGAAACTAACCAAGAGTTTGCTCTCGTTCTTGTATAGATATGCCAATGTGAAAACGGCTTTCAATTCGTCTTGTGTCGGCTTTTCAGTGGATGCACTCTCCGCATTGCGGCTTAGATCAATGAGAATACCTATTTCGTCAGAAAGTAATTCGCATGACTGCATGTATTTATCCATGTAGTCATGCAGAGGCTTTTCTCCAATTATCTTCATCGCTTTTCCGCAACGACGTTTGAGCAGATTGTGGTAATCTGGATCGAAAGTATATAACCGCAAGTCAATCAGTGATAATGGAATGGTGTAAGTGGGTGGAGTGGTCAAAGCCAAGCAACATTCTACAGAATAAGCCACCAAACTAATAGCGTGTTGAACTTCGAGATTATTCTTGTCTAACCCCTTGTCGTTAAAATAGCGAATGGTGTCATCAATTAGCATTGAGCATTTCTCTTTCAGTTGCGCTTTTGAAAGTCCTTTGAGAGTGTCCAATGAGTAAATGCAGTTATAAAAGAGTTCACCGGAAAAAATAGCAAACTCCTCTGCTTCTGTCATGATGGGCTTGCAGATAAACGCGAGGAAACGGAAGAGAATATGCTCTCCGTATTTATCTTCTACGGCTTGGTTTGGCTGCCGGTTCAGTAGTCTCGGACTTAACATAATCTTGTGTTTCAAGCATTTCTTTTGTTATCTCTAACCAACGATCCAACGAGTGATGCTCACCAAAGAGATCAGGATCATCCACATAATTCTGAAAATTCTCAATGATACGATCATCCACTCCGAATTGAGCTGTCACATCTGCTCCAAACCGATATACTCCATACGAAGCAAAATGTACGTTTAATTCGTATTCCGGTTGCTCCATGCATATATCTGCCAACATCAGCATGTCCTCATGAACCTTGTCCAAATCTACCTCAGTATCATCCTTTGATTCTACGACCATCATGCCGTTTGCATGGAGTTTGCGCATGATGTTGGAGATAATGGTAAGCGCTTTTCCTGACGATGGGTCTGCCGATTCTTGTGCTTCGCTGAAATCAAGGCTGATACGCTTTACTTTGTCGTGATGGCGTGCGCGTATCTCTGTCACGGCATCCCAGAAAGTCAACCCTTCGCGAACAAGTGGAGTCATCTCCATACGCAGGTCATATGCTGCAAACAAACGATTAAAGGTGTGTAGAACGACTTCCGCCAATCGCTCCGGTTTGTTAAAAGCCGCATTCTTCTGCAACGCAATCAAGTTCTGTCCTTCTCGGTAGTCAATGATAACCGTGGCGAATGGATTATGAGGGTGTGTTATCTTGTGTTTCTTTTCAATGGTCGTCTTCTTTTTGTTCGCATCAATGGTCATCACTATGATATCTTCTCTATTGACAAGTATCTCATTATCAAATTCTTCTTGTACGTTCTTGTCATATGAACCATCCTTGCGCCGGAAGGTCTTCCATAATGATACCTCTTTCCCGGAGAAAACCTCTCGGAAAAGTTCTTCTTGCTCGGCATATTCAGGTTTGGCTTCTAAATCAGGAAAATCCAACTCCGCCTGCCGCGCAAGATGTTTTATCTCAAATGAATAAAACGCAAATACTGCCATGGTCTGAACAGGTTAAATGTGATGTTATAAAAGCGGTGTCATGTACAACGGCAGATAAGTCACTCCGTCTTTAATCTCCAAATCTTTAGTGTGTAATACGATAGGGTTCGTGACGTATTGCCCGAACTTATTCAAGCACTTATTCAATGAAGACAACGAATACCGCGGCGTGGATTTGACTTCAATCGGCCAGATGTTCTTACGCGAGGTGATTGCCGGTTTGCTAATGAGGAAATCAATCTCCATTGTATTGGAAGAATCGACATCATCATATTGGTAGAAATAATAGAGTTTGTGTCCTGCCGCCAATAACATCTGCGCAACCACATTCTCCATGACATATCCGAGGTTCACTTCCAGTTTGCCGTGCAGGATACGTTCGTACACCTCTGCCGGCATTTGGCCTTGCTCGTCAAAAGCGAGGCTGAGGAACAGACCCGTATCGGCCATGTAACATTTAAGTGTTGTGCGCTCTGTATTCATGCCCAAACCGATATTCGGTGCAAACGTGTTATAGCAGATATTGACGATACGCGAATCGCGCAACCAGAAGAACGAACTCTCGTAATGACTGTAGCGTGCGTTCTCGTTCAGATCGGCTAACATAAACCGAGTACCTTGTTTCTGCAACTGTGATGGTATGGCTTCAAACACAGCAGCCGCCTTGGCTTCTCCACCGGTGGCGTATTTCTGTATATCGTCTCGATAAAGAGCAATGATGTTTTGCTTCACTTTCTCCGTTTGACGGAAATCTTTCGTATCTACATACGTCTGAATCACCTGCGGCATACCACCTAACAGCATATATAGACGGAACATATCCATCGCTTTCCTATGAATCGAACCCAATGGAGTTTTCTTAGTATAGCAAGCACGTATAAACGGCATCAGCATCTCATTGCCCATCGCCCAAAGGAATTCCTCAAAGTCCATCGGGTACATCGGCAAGCGTTGCTCCTCCGATGGGATGACAATGTCCTTTACATTCTTATGAATACTGATGAGCGAACCTGTCTCGATATAATCGTACCGACCATCAGCAACCAAGTATTTGATGAGCGCACGTGCAGGCGGATATTGTTGTACCTCGTCAAATATAATCAGTGACTTGCGCTTCTTCAGTTGTACGTTATAATGAAGTGATAACATCTGGAAGAGCATATCCAAACGGGTGGAGTAGTTTTCAAATAGTGCAATCACTTCTGCATCGGCATGGTTAAAGTCGATGAGGATATAACTGTCATATTCGTTTCGGGCAAACTCCTCTACGATATAACTCTTACCGATACGGCGTGCACCTTCTATTAACAAGGCACTTTTGCCTTTTTCTGTTTGTTTCCACTCGACTAGTTGCGAGTAAATCTTACGCTTCATACAGAGTTGTTTTTTACGTTTCTGATTGTTTGTACTTATACGTTCTGCACGTTTCCGGTTCTTATTAATAATTCGCTTTTCACGTTTCCGGCTGCAAAGTTACACTTTTTCTTTGATATATGCAAATAAAAATGCGAGAAAATAATATTTCTCACAAATTTACCATCACATTTCCCCATTGGTTGAGGCTTTTAGTAGGTTTGCGCGGCTGCACTATTATCTCGTCCATACGTGTTGTACATTGGATTCACTTCATGTATGGCGCGATAATATTCTCCTCGTGTACGTTCCATTTCGTTTTGGAGATCATGTGTTTTTCTCTCTGCGTCACGCAGTCGATTGGTAAGCGAATCATTTTCTCTATTGAGGGTCTGCATGAAAGAATCATTCTTCCGATATATTTCTTGGATGGTAGAATCATTCTCTCTACGTAAGTCCTCTATCCGTTCTTGATTAGTTGCTTGTGCAGATTGTAAACTATCTATAAGCTCAGTTCGTGTCTGGATTATAGAAAGTTGTTGTTTGTATCTCCAACTTCCCCAAGAAATAAGTGCCAGAAGCACAACAATTATTATGAGAAAAATCGTTTTCCATGGGAAACGATGCAATAACGCTTTTTTGAGGGCCAACGCAGAAGGATAGCGTTGTTGCGGATCTTCTTTCCTACATTTGTTTGCATAGCGTTTCAGCGTTTTGTTGAGGGCTAAAACTCCACCTATTCCGTATATGTCTATTGCAGGTGAAATATCTCCGGTCCATTGTTCAGGCGCGGCAAATTGACTTGTACCGGCTCCGCCTTTTAGCACGCAAAAATCCACTTTGTCTGCTAAGCCAAAATCAATTAGGACTATATGACCGTTATCCTTGCGAACCAATACATTATCCGGTTTAATATCCCGATGGATAACGCCTGCTTTATGGATGTAAGCTACAGCATCGCATAGTTCTGCCGCTTGTTCGCGCGAAATAAAAGAGATCGGATCACCGTCAATATATTCTTGTATGATGCATGTCCCTAATTCCGGCACATCTTCTATGCCAAGCGTCCGCACAATGTTAGGATGTGAAAGAGGATAAGCAATGCGGAACTCTTTCTCTAATAAAGTCTGGTATTGAACTTGTTCTGCGGCTTCTGGTGTAAGGCACTTGAGAACATGCCATTGCCCGTATCGTTTGGCTTTGTACACATGGGTATAACCATTGCCGGATTTATGCAGCAATGTTATCTCTGTGAAATGGTTGGAGATATTTATGTCTCCGCCATTGGTGAAACCGGAATTGATTTCAGCATCAAACATTCAATAGTTCTATTTTTGTAAGTCCGGATTTTGCGCCTGCTATATATGTATCTAATGTGGTTTCTGCATTGCGCAGAACAACTACATCCGTTGCTGTCAAGGGTTGCCCGATAAGGAACTGCGTTGCAGTAAAACGATCGCCGATTTGGAGTTTGCTGTTTTGAGAATGAAGCACGACAAATCGTTTCTCTCCTAAATACTCAATCATACATTCGCGATTGGGATTCCAAGCCAATTCAATCTTCTGTCCAATGATTAGTTCATCTGCTACAATACGTTTTGCACTCACGAATCCAGATTCTATATGTTGTTTGTCTTGATAATCTTGCCAACCATTATATCCGGCATAGCGAGCAAGAATAGAAAGAGACGACGGGCGAATTTGTCCCAAGTAAGGAATATACCCGAATATGCGTTTCAGGGTTGTTGGACTCAGATACTCGCCTGTTACTTTTTGTATCTGTTCACTAAGAAATTCGAAATCAGGTGGCGATTCTAATGTCCGGCCTAATTGTTGAATGACGATTTGCTTTAATTGTTCCATAACTCTTTTCAAAACGCTTGCAAAGGTACGCAAAAAATTCCATATATGAAAATTATTCAGTCGAAAAGCGATGAAAAATGGCAAAATTTGGCATAAAATGACACTTGGTACGAAAAGGTTTGTTTTGGCACGATTTGGCTCAAAAAAAAGTAGTACCTTTGCACGCCGAAAGCAAAAGTGGTCTACATTGTACTGAAAATGTACGAAAAGTAGTGCATATATTTGTATATGTCAAAAATTTTTCGTACCTTTGTGCCGTCTTTTAGAAGACGCACAAAATATTGAGACGTATCAACGTATCAACTTGATAGATAAATCCGGAAGATTCATCTGTGTTCAAGGAGGATAAGTTGAACAGTCCACCGTATGGTGTAGACTGCTTTTGCTTATTTGAACACGGGCCTTTCCGGAGCCTATCTATCAGTAAGTGAAAGTGGTCTTTTTGTGTATATAACCCTTAAATAGTAATTGTTATGAAAAAAGTTTCTATTCTGCTAGGTGCTATTATGATTTCAGGTAGCCTTAGCGCTCAAATTGAAGAAGTAAGTGCTGAGCAGTACGCTCCTAAAAAAGAAGTTGTGACAAAGGCTCCGATTGATTATTTATTAAAGGTACAGTATCCGGCCAATCTTTTAGAGGCTCCATACAATCTAATAGGTCACCAACTATATTGTACTCGAAATCAAACGCAAAAAGGATATCCAATAGTTGCTATAACACTTACTCCTGATAATGTAATCGGAATAAAACGCTTACAGAAAGGAGCATATTATAATGTATCTAATATTGTTTGCTCTCGAAAAGAGTTATTAGAATTACAAACTAGATTTTTAGATAGTAAAAATTATAGCGGTGATACAATTCAATATTTGGATAGAGGGAAAGTAAAAGTGTATTCTCTATCAAAAGCCAAAAAAGTTGATGTACCTGCGTTGTTAAAAACAAGTGGGCTAAGGATTAATGATGACTATGTTGAAGCACTTTATGAGTTGACAGATGCAGAAGGTCTAAAATATTATATTGGGTGCGACAAAGAATGGGCATCTTGTGGAGGTGGCTGGGATATAGTTAGACATCCCATTCAACTAAATAACGGTTTTATTATTGCTGCTGGTCCTTCGATAGGTGATTTTATATCGGTGAATACATATAATTATCTAAAAGCCAAATATGAGAAGAAGGATGTTGTGGCTCCTGGATATTATGATCCGTGTGCTTATGGACCGTGCGATAAAGGAATGATAATGGCTGACAAACATATTATACATGTTGAAAAGATAGGAGTTGAAAATGGAACGATAGTATGTGCATTGAAGGATCCTAATTATAATGAAGTGCAATTGAGAGCATATAAAGGGGGGAAAGAATACGTACCAACTCGTCATAAAAATGATACCCTATATGGCTTGTTTGTAGAGGGATATTGGTGTTCATTAGCTTTCAGAACGGATGCTGACTCTATTTTAAACAAGTGGTATCATGAGGAACTTGTAAAAGAAGAACAGGTACGAGCCGAACGAGCAAAAAAGAAAGCCGAATATGTCAAAAAATACGGAGAGCAATATGCTCAATATATTATAGATAACAAAGTTTGCGTAGGGATGACTAAAGCGATGTGTCAAGAGGCTATGGGAAGACCCAACAACGTAACAAGAAATTCTAGCGCTCTTGGAATAGTTGAAGTCTGGACATATTCTACATGGTATCCTCTAGTTCCAATTACTGTTGTTACCCTTCTAGATAATAAAGTCACGGCAGTGGATGAATACAAAGATAATTACCCATTTTGAGATAATAACAAATTAAGCAAATGTTATGAAAAGCTGTATGATTAAAGGACTTATTGTCCTAGCATGTTTAGTAGTCGCAGCAGGAGCTATTCTATGGGCGGTGAAAGAGTTTTCAGAGGCAGTCGTAGAGACCATTGATGATACCTACGATGTTAAGAATTATACTACTTTCATTGATGATGGCGTTCGTTATACCTTAGCCTCTGCTCATCCAGATTATGCATACATTGGGGCTAATGCAGAATTGGAGAGCAAAGCGGATCGTAAGATAGAAGAATTTTCTTCTGCTTACGATGCAGATCAACCGAGTTATAAATTAGCACTTGAAAAGTTAAGTAAAGAAGGGAATTCTTTTGAAAGGAATTATGCCGCAGACTTACTAAAAAAGTATAATGGTCTGAAGATAGAATTGACTCCTTTTGAGAAAGATAAAGAGAAGGATTACAAATATCGGTTCATGGAAAAAAACAGTAGGGTTCATTTTACTGTTTCGGTTGGAATTCTTTGTTTATGTGATGCAGACACATGGGACTTGGGGCGTTACACAGAATATTTGGAAACAGGCGTATTTAAGGAAGCTCCCGCATCTTCATACGAAGAACAGGAAGAAGAGTTGGGACGTGGAGATTATTGTGAAGATGTTGATGTTGATCCTGCTGTAGAACTCATTCATGCTCGGATTTGCGACCAATATGATGGTTGGTATACAGATGATAAGATTATGTCAAAGGCATTCTATTCAGTATTCCACAAAGCACAGTTAGCGGATGATAGCGAAGTCGGTTGGCCAGATTGGGATTATTGGCGTTGTACCCAAGGAGCGGAAGCAAAGTTATCTTCTATAGAGGTTGAACTTAAATCTGCTGCTACCGCAGTCGCTCACGTCATTTTATCGTATCCGGAAATGGGGTCGACTAAGAAAGTAGATTTGCCGATGGTTTATGAGAATGGCAATTGGTTTGTGGATGATATTATTAGTTATGGAGAAGATGGAAAGTATTCCTTAAAGAAGGCAGCTTCTAGTAAATAATCTAATCATGGTTTCCTGCAATATTTTTTATCCCGCCGGATTTACTCCGACGGGATTTTTTATGTATATGGTAATGCGTGTTGTAGATAAATACGATTCTAAAGGAATGAGTCAACAAAGGTATAATACTTTTTCGAGATATGCTAATAAATTTTTGATTTGATATTGTGGCGCCGGATAAAGTTATATAAAACGAGATGTTTCTATATAAATCTGAATATTTATTTGCTTATGTCAAAAAAATGTTGTAACTTTGTGCCGAAAAAATGTATTAATCAAGATTTATAGTTTTGTTCAACAGAAGATGTATTATTAATTATGGATAAAGATCAGTTTGAAAATAATATGAGAGTAACTGCTATATTAGGTGCAGGTGTAAATTTAGAATATTTTGATTGGTCGGACAAAACACCTTCTACGGCTAATATAACAAAATGTATAGTATCTACAAAGTACTTCAAACACAGTGATGGGTCTCAATCTCCAATTCCATCATTGATACGTAAAATATATCAGCGATTATGCCGGAAATATCCATTTGGAGCGCTGAATCCAAAAGACAATAAATCATATGGCATAATGCATTTCGAAAAAATATTTCATGCACTTGAGGAACTAGATTCATATGATAAAATATGGACTCGACATGCAAAAGATCCATCATATGCTCAATTATTTGCACATTTTACGAAGCCTGCATTCAAATATAATCCTGATGAAATTCATTCGGCCTTATTTTGGATGGCTTCCTTAATAATGGATTTTGTAAATTATTACAATGATTATTTTATTACGCACAAAGAAGGTACATGTAAATGGTATACGGATTTCTGGAGGAAAGCAAGTTTTAAATGGGATGTTTTTAATTTTAATTATGATACCACTATCGAAAATAGTATAGATAATTTTAATGATGGATATGTAGATGTAGAAGATCATGCTAATATTCAACGTTTTGATCCAAATAGATTGATGCAAAGTAAGACAAACACCATTAATCATATTCATGGGTGTATCTTATATGGCTATGGTGATTTTTCTATCGAAGAAGAAAATCGAGATTTAATTTTCAAGTACGGCTTTCATGATTGGTTTAAATGGGACAACTATGAACTAAATAAAAAACATTGGATAGGAAGAAGTTCAAGCTCCGAGGTTAGTCAAAGTGGAGGAACATTGTTCCCGAGTCCAATTATTACAGGGTTAAACAAAACGGATAAACTGTTAACCTTACCATTTTCAACGTATCGACTAAACCTGAGCCAGCGCTTGTTCCAGAGTCATGCATTATTAATCGCAGGATATTCATTTGGTGATTATTATGTAAATTATGAATTGGAAAGGATGCGCTTATATCATGGAGATAAGTTACGAGTTGTTTTAATTGATTATTGGGATCTCCAGAACTATAGAGATATGTCTGACCAAGATAAAATACACGCGTATTTGGAATTTGGTGAGATAGATGGAATATCACATCAAAAGGCATGTTTTATAGAAAAAGTCATACATTCAAGTCAATTGGATTATTATAAAAATGGATTCAAAAAGTTGACGCATAAGAATTATATGATTTCAGATAATAAACAATTGATGTTGTTTGTGGGAGGGTGGAAGAATGCTTTGCAGTATCGAGACAAGATATACGAATTCTTGTGCTCGTAAGGCTCTTGACGCATAAAATATTCTAAGTTATTCATATTTCTAAACAACCGAACGAATTTTTTTTCTTCCCCCTTTTAATAAGGAGTTCGGTAAACCTCACGTCTTGCGGTCGTCTCTTCGTTCCGACGTTTTTTTGACGGACAGATAGAAGGCAGGCAGCGTGGGTGAGTAGGTAGCCTATGGCGCGTAGCGACATAAACAAAGAGCCCTCGGGGAATAAATCCTCGGTGTCTCCGAAAGTGGCGGCTACCTCCTCTCCCACAATATTCCGCAGTGCAGTACCATCGGCGATGCTGTCTCTCTCTCTGCTGTCTCCCGCCTCTCCGCTCTCCCCGCTCTCTCTCTCGCCCGCGCCCTCTCCCGCGCGCCGCAGGTCAAATATGGAGTGCGCACACGCGCGCACGTGTATAATATATAAGGTCTATAGGTCTTTCCAATAAGGTGTTCGGTAACCCTCCCGGCTATCATAAGTGCGTAGCACTGGGGACCCCAGCGTAAACCTAAAGAAGTGCCTCGGATGGCACTTCGAGCTTGAGCGCCATGGTAATGGATTAAGCGAAAGCATAGAACTCTTCAGTGTTTGCGATGGGGGAGAGCGGAGGCACAAGTCGCCTTTACCAATTAGCGGAGTGGTTTGGTCTTTGCGACTTTGTTGCCGAACGCGAGGGCAACTACCTGCGGTGCGGAACGTGAACGCATTTTCTCAATACGTTCACTCACATTTATTTGCGTATATCGGAAAATTGTTGTACCTTTGCACTCGCAAATGTAAACAACACCACAATGACACTCTTAGAAGAAGCCATCCAAGCCCGCCACTCTGTGCGGCAGTACATAGACAAACCGATAGAAGCGGACAAACTGCAATCACTACGTGATACTATCGACCTCTGCAACCGCGAAGGCGGTACACATCTTCAGCTAATAACAGACGAACCGCTTGCTTTCAGCAAAAGCAATGCCCCTATGTATGGTAAGTTTACGAATGTGCGTAATTACATTGCTATCGTCGCACCCAAAGGTAACGAAGGTAGCGAACTCGCTGGCTATTATGGAGAAAGGGTAGTGCTCCATGCGCAAACGCTTGGACTAAATACCTGTTGGGTAGGCTTAACTTTCAAGAATATCAAGACCGCCTACACTGTCGCACCCGGCGAAGAACTCAAAGCGGTTATTGCATTGGGCTACGGAGCAACGCAAGGCGTGCAACACCCGCAAAAGAAATCTATCGAGGATGTAACGATTAACAAATCAAACCAACCGCTTCCGGAATGGTTTATCAAAGGAGTAGAAGCGGCACTCTTGGCACCTACCGCCGTTAATCAACAGAAATTCACCTTCATCCTAAATGCAGACCAAAGCGTACAAGCCCAAACTAAATTCTCCCTCATCGGCTACACCCATCTTGATCTCGGTATCGTTAAGTGTCATTTTGAACTTGCTTCCGGTCATAAGCTCTAACCCCATACCCGCTCAACCTCTAATCTACTAACCCCTTAACCCTCTAACCCTTATTACTCTCGCGCGCCCTGCGGTCGCTCGAAAAAAAGAAAGACCTATAGACCTTTTTTGAGAGAGACCATATCTTTTCTGCCCCGGTAGGAATAATCTGCGTTTGCCTCCCCGTGTATGCCTCATCGGTGGCGGAGTGGCGCTATGGGGTGCGGTGTGCGCCATGCGGGGTGTGGGCTGTGCGCGCCTGCGGCGCGCGGGAGAGGGCGCGGGCGAGAGAGAGAGCGGGGAGAGCGGAGAGGCGGGAGACAGCAGAGAGAGAGACAGCATCGC
>JAGKVE010000057.1 GCA_021152555.1 Bacteroidia bacterium
ATACTTAGATGTCAAATCGACTGCAAAGATAATAAAAATAATTTAAATATACAACAAAAACCGACAAAACCCTTTGAGTGCTTTAGGAGCCGTTGCTCCTTGTACTAATTGCCACTAAAACCTGCTTGTAAGCAAGCTTCCAGACAGATTTTACTGTCAATTAGTACAACTCTACGAGTACAAAGCACACAAAGACATAAACAGAAAAAACAAATCGTCGCACTTGAAATATCGCCATAACATACTATATTTCAATATTGTAGATAATTGGTTTTGGATTTTAATGGGACATACGTGATTTGTGATATGAAAACAGATACATTTTTTCTTCCGGGGCGTGTGTGCTCCAGCAAGGCTATACGCGAGATAGCCTCAAAGGCGTCAGCGCCGTACACAATGATATGTCTCAAGCCCGACATCGAATGGGTTTATCTGGGGCAGGAACGCATGGTTCAAGTGATGGAAATGACAGGCGCGACGATGGTGTACAGCGACCGGTTTCATAAAGTACAAAGGGACAAAGGACAATGTACAAAGGATAAGGCCGAATGGGTGATTAGCGAGGCACCGGTGATTGATTACCAAGAGGGTGCATTGCGCGACGATTTTGATTTCGGGGCTGTACTGCTATGGGACACCAAGCGGCTCAAAGAAATAGCCGGACAGATGGAAACGGAGTATGAGTTCGCAGGGCTGTATGACCTGCGGTTGCGGGCCAGTGAGAGTACAGACCGCTGCGCTGACAGAATACAGAGTACAGACCGAATCTGCCATATTCCCGAGTATCTGTACTACGAGGTGGAGAACGATACGCGCAAGTCGGGTGAGAAACTGTTCGACTACGTTGACCCGCGCAACCGGCAGGTACAGGCAGAAATGGAAGCATGCGTGACGGCTTACCTCAAGCGTATCGGCGCATACCTGAAGGCCGGCGTTTACCAGCCGCTTCCTGAAGCCGGAGACTTTGCTGTAACCGCGAGCGTCATCATCCCCTGCAAGAACCGCGCACGTACAATAGCCGACGCCATCAAGAGCGCGTTGAGCCAGAGAGTGCGAGAGGGTTACTCGTTCAACGTCATCGTGGTCGATGACAACTCAACCGATGGCACGGCAGAGGTTATTGAGAAATTAAGAGTACAGAATACAGAATACAGAATACAGACCGATAATGTTCCGGAACTGATATGTATAGCACAGGACAAGAGTTGGCACGCGATAGGCGGCAACTGGAACATAGCTATTCATGACCCGCGTTGCGGCAAATACGCCATCCAGTTAGACAGCGACGACACCTATTTTGATGAGACAACCGTACAGAAATTCATTGACGCTTTCGCCGGTTTAGAACCGGAGCAAGATAGCCACGCTGCACCGAAGTACGGCATGGTAATCGGGACCTACCAGTTGACGAACATGGCGGGTGAAGTGTTACCTCCGGGCGTGATAGACCATCGCGAATGGACGGAAGAGAACGGCCGTAACAACGCCTTGCGAATCAATGGTTTAGGCGCACCGCGCGGGTTCTATGTGCCACTACTTCGCACCATCAACTACCCTACTACCAAATACGGCGAGGACTACGCCGTGGGTCTGCGCATCAGCCGCGACTGGCCCATCGGGCGCATCTATGACGTAGTGTATAACTGCCGCCGATGGGAAGACAACTCGGACGCTAACTGCGATATCGTCGCCATGAACCGCAACAACTGGTACAAAGACCGCTTACGCACTTTCGAGCTGACGGCGAGAATTAAGAATTGAGAGTTCTTAGCCCCGAGGGGGCACGATTATTTTCGACAAGCGAAAATCTTGAGAATTAAGGTCGGGATATTGACGGCTCCGAAAATTGATTTCGAGCAGCGCGAGCACACGTTTGTACTAAAGAACGTGCGTATCGGTATCGGTTTTCATTGGGACCGATATGAGAATCAGGAGTTCCAAGGGGAGCTGGAGATAAAGCGCATCCAAAATCCCTGCGTGCAAGGAGGGGAGCCCTGGGAGGTAGCCGTCAATACCATAGATTTAGAGGATTATCTATGCTCGGTTATCAGTTCCGAGATGAATGCCAACAGTCCTATGGAGCTGCTCAAAGCGCACGCTGTCATCAGCCGGAGTTGGGCTATACGCGCCATGCAGCATCCGAACCATGAGGGTTACGATGTATGTGCAGACGACCATTGCCAGCGTTACGAGGGTTTGCACCGCATGAACGAGCGCGCCGTAGAGGCAGTACGTGCGACCAAAGGACAAGTCCTGACAAGTACGAAGGGGCGAAGGACGATGTACGAAAGCGGAAAGACCGCAGAAGAAATTTGCGACTGCCGATACCATAAGTGTTGCGGAGGCAAAACGGAGGTATGGCGGACATGCTGGGAGGACATTGACGTGCCTTATATCCAGTCCGTCAACTGCGATTATTGCAAACAGCCGTCGCCGGATATTTTGCGCCTTGTGCTTAATGACTATGACCAAGAGACGAAAGATTTCCGGGACTGGGAAGTACACTATACCGATGAAGAATTGGACGCGATTATTGCCCAGAAATCGGGTCTTGATTTCGGCCATATCACTTCATTAGAGCCCCTTCACCGCGGAGCGAGCGGCCGTATAGACAGTCTGCGGATAACAGGTACAAAACAAGCAGCGGTTATCGGCAAAGAACTGAAAATCCGCCTATGGCTGAGCCGGTCGTGTCTATACAGTTCATGGTTCGATGTATCCCATACGGACGGGAGATGGACGCTGCGCGGGCACGGATGGGGCCACGGCGCCGGACTATGCCAGATAGGCGCAGCGGTCATGGCATCAGAGGGAAAAAGTTATCAAGAGATTCTGGCCTACTATTATGCGAACAGCCGACTTAGCACTGCAGCGCAATAAATACAAACACCTGTCCGATGACGAGTGGCACTGGCTACTCCAGCAGACAGAAGGCCGTGAGCGGACGGCAGACAAACTGCCCACCTTTGCAGCCATGAAGGACTGGTGGTATCCGGTCCGGCTTTCTTGTGAGCAGTGCTCTTCGGAAGCTACCGCGCGGTACAAGAAGTCTATAGTTGAGAGTTTAGCGTTGATAGGAAAGAGACGTTTCGCGGATTTGACAGGCGGATACGGCGTGGATACCTATTTCCTGAGCGATATCTTCGCGCACACCGACTATGTGGAGCAGAATGACGAGCTATGCCGGATAGCAGAACACAATTTGAAGGGACCTCTCACTACCTCCCAAAAGGGGAAAGAGATAAGCATACACCACTGCACAGCAGAAGAGTTTTTGCAAACAGCAGGGCAGTATGATTTGATTTTTGCTGACCCTGCGCGGCGTGACAACCATGGCGGAAAAGTATTCCGGCTGGCAGACTGTACCCCTGACGTAACAACGTTGCTCCCCACCCTTTTGACACATCTGAATTCCGGCGGGCATATCATGCTGAAATTATCACCCATGCTTGACATATCCCAAGCGCAGAAAGAATTACAGGCAGCCATAGAACCGTCCCGAGAAGAGAGAATTGCATGGGAAGCGCACGTTGTGGCAATCAAGAACGAGGTGAAAGAAGTGCTGCTGACAGGGCGAAAGACAAAATCCGAGAGTCACGAACTCACCATTACAGCTATCGACCTTGCCGAGCCGGAGAAAGCGTTTGTCTTCACGAGAGAGGAGGAGCAGGAAGCACGCAGCGCTCTATGTCATCCGGCATTGGAGAGAGGTTATTTCCTATACGAGCCCAACGCAGCTATTCTGAAAAGCGGCGCATACAAGTTAGCCGGCGAACGATTCGGATTGCAGAAATTAGACATCAGCACCCACCTTTATACATCGGAGCGGCCGGTATATAACTTTCCTGGACGTATATGGCGAATAGAAACCATCTTCCCACTAACTACCGGACAGAAGATTACGCACGCCAATATCATAACACGCAATTATCCGCTCACACCCGACCAAGTGAAGAAAAAACTGAAAATACGGGACGGCGGTGAAGATTATATCATCGGCTGCCGCGTGAACGGCAAACCGACCCTGCTACACACAAAGCGCATTCAATAAACCAATATAAAACAACACTATTATGTATTCAGATCCTAAAGACTGTCTGTATTGCCAGAACAACGAGACATTGCATAATCTCATGATTGAGATATGCCATCTGCGCGTGTCACGCGCGTTCTTATTCAAAGAGCAGACTTATCACGGCCGCTGTTTAGTGGCTTATGACAAGCACGTGAACGACCTTAACGAGCTGGAGGACGAGCAGCGAAACCTATTCATGGCGGACGTTGCAGACGTAACACGCGCCATGCAGAAATTATTTCATCCGGAAAAAATCAATTACGGTGCGTACTCCGACAAACTGAGCCACCTGCATTTCCATTTGGCCCCGAAATACGTTGACGGTCCGGATTACGGCGGCACATTCCAAATGAATCCGGGAAAAGTCTATCTGACAGAAGAAGAATATAATCAGATGGTTGCCGCTTTGCGAGCAGAGCTGTCAAAATAACGGCAGAAAGGTGTCAGTCCGCAGGCTTCACAACGGGGCTTGCGGGCCTGGCATACATATCGTCCATGGAGTAAAAGCCAGTGATGCGCCTTGGGGATGATATCCGCAGGTATGTATTTGACGAGTTGTTTTTCCGTCTGTAACGGATTTTTGCTATGCGTAGTCAACCCGAGCCGTTCGCTGACGCGGAAGATATGTGTATCGACAGCCATGGTCGGCTGATTCCATATGACGGCACAAACGACATTCGCTGTTTTTCTGCCGACACCTTGCAATGTTTGCAGATCCTCAATATTATCGGGCACCTCTCCATGATAGACCTCTATAAGGCGTTTTGCCATGGCGACCAAGTGTTCGGCTTTAGCGCGCGGGTAACTAACTGATTTGATATATTCGTAAACGTCATTGACATTGGCGCCGGCCAAGGCCTCCGGCATCGGGTAAGCCTCAAAGAGCGCAGGTGTTACCATGTTGACACGTTTATCGGTGCATTGCGCCGAGAGCATAACGGCCACAAGCAGTTCGTACGGATTGCGGTATTGGAGTTCACTCTCCGCCACCGGCATATTCGTTTCAAACCAAGATAGGATATTTTCAAAGCGCTGTTTGGTTGTCATCCTGATATAATATTATTTCGATATATCGATATCCCGATAAGTTTTACTTAGAAACTGCAGCAACTGTGTTGCCTGCTGCTGCACCGCCGCTGTTTCCGGAGTTATGTCACGCTTTTGCAAACGGAGCAGCATAATCTGGTATAACAGAATAAAACACGCCTCAATGTCAGTCATCGTAGGTCTGTCTGTTTTGGCTTTGAGAAGATTGAGCGACGGCTGTAGACGTATGATAGCAGCACGATAGAGCGCATCTTCATTCAATAGCTGCGCGTGCAGTTCTTCCAATTCGTTGAGAGCATTGTTCGCCAATTGCAGATGCCCGCTTTCAGCAATTCCCTCGCGGTGCATCATTTGATTGAGGTCATGCAACTCGGGCGTTGCCTCCGCCTGTTCCGGAAAAGCGCGCAAATAATCCTCCATCTGCCACAGATAGAGAATATACTCGGCGATATTGTTTTTTTTAGATTTCAGCATTCGGTATTCAGCTTTCAGATTCATCATCCCAATCGTCAATCTCATCAAGGTAATTATCACTCATAAAAACCTCTATTTCGCGACGGTCTTTCTTTGTAGGCCTGCCCATACCACGGTCACGGGCTCCATTACCCGCCATGCGTGCGAGTTCGAGGAGTTCGAGTTGCTTGGGATCCGTACAGTCACGGAGATAATCTGGTACAAGTTTGGCACCGAGCCTGTTTTCAGAGAGTTGGAGCACACGATACGTATATGTGATGGGGCCTTTACGCACAGAGAACACATCGCCTACTTTGAATGTGCGGCTTGGCTTGAGCTGCACGCCACCCATGGTGATTCGCCCGTTCTTGCAGGCATCCGCGGCTATGCTACGGGTCTTATAGATCCGCATCGCCCATAAATATTTATCTACTCGAACTTCACTCATTTGTTATTAAACTGGTTCATCGTCCTGTCAATGCCGGCAAGGCAGAAGGAAGGGATAATCTGAGAGGTCATTTTGAGGCGTTCGTCAATCTGCGTCTTCTCTGCATCAGTCCATTCTCCGAGAACGAAATTGATTTGTGTGCCGCGCGTAAACTCATTGCCGATGCCGAATCGCACGCGCGCATACGCGTCCGTTCCTAATACAGATTGTATATTGCCCAAACCGTTGTGACCGCCATTGGAACCCTGCTTGCGGATACGTATGGTACCAAAGGGAAGGTTGAGGTCATCGACGAGGACGAGCATATTCTCCACCGGTATCTTTTCCTGTTGGAGCCAATAGCGTACAGCATTACCGGAGAGGTTCATATAAGTAGATGGTTTGAGGAGCACCATCTCGGCGCTCTTCACCCGGCATTTGGCAACAAATCCGTATCGTTTGTCCTCCCATTTGGCGTTGACCGACGCAGCGAATGCATCGATCATCATAAATCCGATGTTATGCCGCGTACCGGCGTACTCGTCGCCAATATTACCCAAACCAACTATGAGATATTTCATATCAGTAGAAAGCGGAAAGTAGAAAGACCTTGCTTCGCACTCAAAGGAAATAAAATGAGGGAGCGAGTTAGTCCCGCCCCCTCTCTGCTTTCGACTTTGAGCGAAAGCGGTCTTTCGACAAATTAAGCCTGCTTGCTCTGACGGGTAGCTTTCACCTCAGCAACGCAAGCGTCTGCCGGGTTGACAAACTTCAGTCCCTCAACCTTCACGTCAGCAACAGCGATCTTCTTACCCAAACCGAGTTCGGTAACATCGATATTGATTCGATCAGGGAAAGCGGTGTAGATACCACAAGCTTTGAGTTTGCGCATGTCCTGAACCAGTTTACCACCGGCTTTAACTCCTTCAGCCAAACCATTGAGCTGGATAGGAATCTCTACGACAACCGGCTTCTTCTCGTCAACAGCGAGGAAGTCAATATGGAGTGTCTTACCGTCAATCGGATGGAACTGGAGTTCCTTAACGATAGCTTTGGTCTTTGTGTCACCGATAGTGAGGTCAACGATTTGGGTGTCCGGAGTGTAAATCAGTTTGCGAACGTCAGCTGCAGCAACTGTGAATGTGCAACTCAGACCGCAACCATAGATGTTGCAAGGAATCAATTCCTCTGCGCGAAGAGCCTTAGCGGCTTTCTTTCCGTACTCGCTACGCGGAGTACCTACTAATGCAAATTCTTTCATAATTGTTTTTGGGGCTTTCAGCTTTCAGCATTCAGCTTTCTGAGGGCTGACTTCTGATGGCTGATTGCCAATTTTAAAGTGTTACTTAATACCGTGTATTCCATCACACGTCTCCGCATTTGCGGAAAAAATAGGCTGCCTGCGCAGCCTTGTTGTCCACCGAGGAGTCGAACCTCGCTTCTCGGAACCAAAATCCGGTGTAATACCGATATACGAGTGGACAAAACCATTTGAGGCATTCAGTTCTCAGCCTTCAGCATTCAGTTTTCTGATGGCTGACAGCTGATGGCTGATGGCCATTCCTCAAAAGCGGGTGCAAAAGTACTGCTTTTTTTTGAATTGACCAAATATTTACGCAAAAAAATAAAAAAAAAATGCATTTGCATGATTTCTCAGGCATTTTAGGCTACCTGCGTACGAGACTCCTACGAGACACATACCCGACGATAGCACCCCGAAAATTGCCTTTTTTCGTCCCTCAAAAGTTTTCGATTATTAAGATTTGCCCCAAGCGTTCCTTACGTACACCTCTATCGTATCCGCCATATTTACAGATACTTACAGAATAGTAGTAAGAGGCAAGTAAGGGTAATCTAAGAGGCATGTGCTATGCGGGTGCTATGCAATACCTATTCATTTGCAAAAAATGAATGTACGATTATTAAGATCGGCTATAACACAATCAGGCGGACATTATTGCCCACCTGATTGTGTTTGTACTATGCAGCATAGCTGAATAAAGGTAAATCGTAGTTATTTTCAAATATAGCTTGACTTATTCATTGTTTTTAGGATTAATGGCAAACACTATCTGGTCTCTATTAGAGAAAAACACTTTATATTCATAAGTACCAATATATTTTGCAGATTCATCGGTACGCTCAATCTTGGTATTTTTGCTTTCTAACGCATCACATAATGCATTGAATACATCTTTTCTTCTATCTTTGGGCACCTCAACTACAAAGCCCATAATCCGGATAGCCGCCTCGTTATTTTTTTCATAATGTGAGAATTGACGTTCGGTATCGTAATAGTAACCATAATAATAACTGTATCGCTCTACCTGAACGTCTTTATAAATTTCTTTTCTGACCTGCCTATCAAATACCACCTCTAACGACATTTTATACAGACGCGAAGAAGCATAATCCGGCATATGGTAATAATCGTTTTGATAATATTTAATATTTTGCGATTTTAGATAGTCACATTTACCAATCGTTTTTCCAAAGTCAAGTCCCCAATCACTCAGTTTTCCCGATTTTGCAGAAACAAGCGTTTCCACTATGGCATCAATGTCCAAAAAATCCGATTGTATTTCCGAGGAATAATCATCATCACCGATTTTATACAATCCATTTTTCTGAATCGGTTGAAATTCATTATCTAAGACAAACTCTTCGTTCCCATCAATACCCCAATATCCGAAACCTTCTGCATAATCAAAACTATCATAATCATCTATTTTCCGGATAGACTCGCCATTTTCATTAAGTAGTTCGAAATTTTTTCCGTAATCACGCTGCGCAAGAAAACCATTATCAAGAATAGAAATAGAAACATATTTTTCATTCACGATACGCTCTCCTTTGAGATTCATCACACCACAATCATCCTCTCCCTTATACACAAAGAAGCCGTTTTTAATTTTGTATATATCCTTTACACGATCAGGGCATTTGAGAACCTGCTCTCCTTTTAAATTGTAGATATACAAACGATCTTCCTTATTAACTACAAGGTATTCTACCGGAATGTCTGAACCCGAAGATACATTTAATAAATAGTAAGAGTTTATATTTTCAAGATCTTCTTTTTTCCACCCATCATACTTGTTCCCTTTTTCATTAATCATTATATAATCTTCGTTCGATGGTGCTACTGCAACTTCGTCATCAATCATCATATAATCTTCGTTCAATGGTGCTACTGCAACTTCGTCATCATCAGAGGTAGCATCAACGTCCAAGTCTGATTTTAACGCAAGAATGAAATCTTTCTTTATTGGTTTTAACGCAGAGTATTTCAAGTCCAATAGAAGTTGACCATCTGTATTTACCATGCCGTAGAGACCTTCTTCTGACTCAACTACAAGATAACCGAATTGAAATTGAGGAGAACAACTCTTTACAATTTTATCTCCAATTTTGTACAACTCGAATTTGGTGTGCCCCTTTGTATCAATCACTTCTATTCGATGGTCTTTTTTACAAACCGGCAGAAGTCCATTACGTGGAGAACCGACAAAGACAAGATTCTCTAAAATGATGGTCGGTTTCTTTGTATCAAAGGCATAGAGTGTGTACAAATCATCTGCTTCCTGCACACTAAACACTCCGTCCCGAACATAACTTGGTTGATCTTTGAACATGTCATCGACAACCACATTACCTTGTTTATCCATAAAACCCCAATCGGCTTTCTTGTCGGTTTTGCAAGGAATGTACTGGATGTTTGAACTTACGTTTGAGCAACCTGTTACTATAATAGCCAGAACGCTCATGATGAAAAAGAAATACGTTTTTTTCATAATATTGAATATTAAATATTGCCTACTCACTTATGGCTTTTCGGCTTTCTCCATTGATTGTAATTTAAAATTTATAGGCACGGTATATTTCACGCGTAGGGGTTTGCCACGTTGTTGACCCGGTTTCCATTTCGGCATGGACTTGATGACGCGAACCGCCTCTTTGTCCAGCGAAGGATCACCACCGGAACGAACGACTTCCACTTCCACGATCGAACCGTCTTTGTTAACGACGAACTGGCAGATCACACGACCTTGGATACCGTTCTTCTGTGCGATAACCGGATACTTCACGTTCTCGCTCAGGTATTTGAATAACGCTTGCTGTCCACCCGGGAACTCTGGCATCGTCTCTACGACCACGTATACCGCATCATCATCTTCCTCTTCTTCAGTCGTATATGTCCGCTGTCTATTACTCTCTCCTCTTTCACGCCCGTCATTAAGAAGATAGAAGAGATAATCGTCCTGATTTTGCGGCGTTTCTGCAACCATGAGAATTGGGATGGAAATGCCCCAAAAGGTAACCGCTAATTTAAAAATATTTTTCAATTGTGTGTTCATAGTCATTTGTTTTTATTGTTTTTAAGAATACTTCCGTAATTATCCGATGTGTATGCCTCAAAGAAATCTATTTGTGAGGTAAAGTAGTTTTTATTTTTCTCATATTCCGCCGTTATCTTTGGGTATTGAGATAGCAGATATTCTATTGCCTGTACATAGTAATAAGTCTGTTTAAATTCATCTAAATATAAAATTATATGTTGAGTCTGTTCATTGGGTTTCTTTCGCATGGATTTTAATTTTATCTGCTTTATATTCTCACTCGCATATTGTTTAAACAAAGTAAGTTTATATTTTGCATTTTGCCGCACACCGATTTGGGCATTGAATGAATTATTCGTATTTGCATTGTAACTCCGCTCAAATTCTTCTTGATTGTCAAATAGATCGCCGTATTGGTTCCATTGAGTTTTTCTGCACGGTTCTTGTGTTATAGATTGCCCGTCTAACACACTTACCGCTATTTGGGACTGTATCAATTGAGATTGACAACGATACTCATTACGGATACTATCTATTACGTGTTTTTTATCGGGATGTAATTGCTGATAAGCATCTATATATTTCTTGGGATTACTAATTTTTAAGTCTTGTTCCATCTGCCATCCTGCTAATTCTCTATATTGATTTCCCAACTGCTTAGCAAAAGAAATATAGGTATCGGCTACATAAGCAGAATCCATTTCAATAGTATTCAGTTTGGGGATATTGGAGTTTAGTCTTACTCCGTTGTAGTAGGGGTGTTTTTTGAGTTCGTTTTCTAAAGAATCTATTGTATAAGCGATTGCATTTTGATAGGCGAAACTATTTCCTCTGTTCTTTATATATTGGATAGCTTGTTTGTACGCATTAACTATTAATTCTGCGTCTAGACATACTTCTGCTTTTAAAACTGGAGTCGCTATTTTTGCTCCATTGTTATAGGGCGAGCGGGATAGATCATTATTCCACTGAACTGTTGCCTTTTTCAACAACTGATTAGCTTTGGTATATGTATCTAATATAGATTGTTTTGCTTTAAACTCCGGTACTTGAAATGTTTTAAGATTTGGACAATAATGTATTCCGATTTTTTGTTTTAATTTTTCTATATAATTAAAATTACCTTCATTATCCATTGATGTAAATGTAACAACACTACTCTCACTCATGCTGAATGTCGGCAAGCCCATAACAATAACATGTTCCAACCGTGGCATAGATTGATTGAAAATTGTATTTTCACCATCGGGCAATTTATCAACGGATGCAGGAATTATCAAAGCACGAAGCCGGGTCATTCCATCAAACGAACCAGAGTAGATATATTTTATTGTATTCGGCAGTTGCAGCGTGTTAATGGCTGCACGAGTATAATTGTAATCATATTGAAAATAGGATTCCTCTTCTTCGCGTTTCTGATTTTTTTTCATTGTCCGTTCTACGATAGCATCAGATATCCAGTTATCTCCCCAAACAGATGTCGCCATTTGTTGTGTATGATATGTGTCATTATAAGAATCTATAGAATTATAATCAAAATCATATCGGGAAATCGAACGGACAATATATTGATCTCCCCGATAGGATACTTCTGCGGGGATTGCCACATCACTGCCAGCATTTTGAAAATTCAAAACTATTGCAGTTAAATTTTCCACATTGAGATTGTACACAATGTCGTCAATTATGGCATATTCAGCATGTATTACATGACTAAATACTGACATTAGTAATAATAAAAAAACTTTTTTCATTGTTTGTTTTAATTATTTTATAGCCTACTCACTTATGGCTTTTCGGCATACTCCGGCAATTAGATGTATACATACAACAAAAGCGCGAACATTATTCACGCTTATTCTCCTTAACGAGGTTCCGGAAAGACCCTAATCCAAGAATAAACAATAACGTCCACGCCCGATATGCTTAACCCTCCCGCCCTATGAGGGGCGCGAACGGATATTAACATACCCACGAGAACGCCTATTGCACAATCTTGTTTCGGGGACAGAAATTTTCCGGATTTCGTTAAGCCAAAACAAGCGTCAATAAACGCCTTTTATTATGTCCTCCTGTTTAATGTCAGTGAGTGACGAGGGTTATAAACTAATGTCCAATAAATGACCTATTAATTTATTATTTCAATACTTCGTTATTTTTTAACTAAATTTTTATAATTATGTTACAT